>CAZEWE010000033.1:0-13489 GCA_964515765.1 uncultured Methanospirillum sp.
GACGGACACAGCATCTTCCAGTATGATGCAGTCACCGGACAGTGGATCACCATGACCTCATCAAGCCAGATAAAACCGCTCGATGCAGTCTGGATCTATTCACGGGTTGCAGACAAGGTCTCACTGACCTATGATTCCGATCCCCTGCAGACACCCCCGACCAAGGAATTGAGAAAAGGGTGGAATGCAATCGGATTTACCGGACTTGAACCACTGGAAGCAAAGTTCACCTTCCTGTCAGTTCAGGACAAGTGGGTAAACTGCCTTGGATTCAACGAAGAGAAACAACAGTATGATCAGATGATCATCAAGGGCAGAAATGATGATGCACGCCTGTATCCATACAGCGGGTACTGGTTGTTCATGTCTGATAACGGCACTCTGGCCGCTATTTCAGCCTGATTATTTTTTTGGGATGATAAAAATGTGGGGGGATGTGATATGCGAACAGAGACAGGATTCAGATGGATACCATTAAGTCGATATGAGGTAAGGTACGGTTTAAGTGGGTGTGTCAGAAGCACATTTCACAACTGCTGGTGGTGGGAAGAATGAAAAAAATAGTGTATATGCTCGCTCTGTTTCTGGTGCTGATATTTGCGGCATCAGGTGTCGTGTCAGGAGCAGGAGAGCAGACAAGTAAAGCAGGAGCTGGAGAGGCCATCTGTGATGGTCCTGGCGGTGCCTGTATAATTGCTGATTTTATCGGGAGCCCCACGGACGGGGTCGCTCCACTTCGTGTTCAGTTCCTTGATTCATCGACCGGATATCCGACGATGTGGAACTGGGACTTTGGAGACGGGAATGTAGCATCCGGAACGGCAAATCCGGTCCATATCTATAGTGAACCCGGGATTTATACCGTCAGTCTGACGGCGACCAGTATTACCGGTGCATCAAGTACCAAGGTCAGACAGCGGTACATTATCGTCAGGGATAAAAATCCGCTTGAGGCAGATTTCCTGGCAAATCCAACCTATGGAAAAGCACCGCTTCATGTTCAGTTTACCGACTGTTCCAAGGGTGCTGTAGAAGAGTGGAGATGGGACTTTGGAGACGGAGGTACTGCGTATGAGCAGAATCCAAGCCATGTCTATCAGCGGCCCGGCAAATACACCGTTACGCTGACGGTGAGCAGCCCGACTGCAGGGACAAGCACCAAGGTGAAAGAGAAGTACATCATCGTTGAGCCTTCCTGTATCATTGAGGCCAGGTTCAGAGCCGATCCAACATCGGGTGCTGCTCCACTCTCGGTGAAGTTTACCGATCTCTCAGTTGGAGGACCGACCATGTGGGCGTGGGACTTTGGGGATGGTACCACCGACATGGTTGCAAACCCGACTCATGTGTACAAGAACCCGGGAACGTACCAGGTTCGTCTTACTGCTTCCAGCCAGACCTGTGAGTCCGGAGTCAGTGAAACGACCATTAAGGTGAATCCACCGGCGATTAAGGCAGACTTCTCTGCAAATCCACGGTCTGGTGAAGCTCCGCTGACCGTTCAGTTCACTGATCTCTCAACCGGGAACCCGACCATGTGGAACTGGGACTTTGGAGACGGGACCATCATACCGGCCAGTGCGGATGAAGAAGTCGCCTGTGAAGGAGGAAGATGTCCACCTCCGAGCACCCTGCAGAACCCACGGCATACATACCGGGTGCCGGGAACATATGCAGTAACCCTGACCGCTTCAAACCAGTATAGTTCTGATACGGTCACGAAGACACAGTTTGTAACGGTATCTCCAAGGGCTATCAAGGCAGACTTCTCTGCAGATCCACGGTCTGGTGAAGCTCCGCTCACGGTTCAGTTCACTGATCTCTCAACCGGGAACCCGACCATGTGGAACTGGGACTTTGGAGACGGGACCATCATACCGGCCAGTGCGGATGAAGAAGTCGCCTGTGAAGGAGGAAGATGTCCACCTCCGAGCACCCTGCAGAACCCACGGCATACATACCGGGTGCCGGGAACATATGCAGTAACCCTGACCGCTTCAAACCAGTATAGTTCTGATACGGTCACGAAGACACAGTTCGTAACGGTATCTCCAAAGGCTATCAGGGCAGACTTCTCTGCAGATCCACGGTCTGGCGATGCACCGCTGACGGTCCGGTTCACCGATCTCTCAACCGGGAACCCGACCATGTGGGCATGGGACTTTGGAGACGGGGCGACTGACATGGTAGCGAGCCCGACCCATGTGTATACCAAACCGGGAACCTATTCGGTAACGCTCACCGCGTCGAATCAGTATACGTCTGACACCGTGAGCAAGACACAGTGGATTACTGTCAGGGATGTGTCCATCAACGCTGACTTTGTCGGAGATCCGACGAGTGGGTATGCACCCCTGACGGTTCAGTTCACCGATCTCTCAACCGGAAACCCGACCAAGTGGCTTTGGGACTTCGGAGAGGGGGACGGGGGTATCATTCCGGCAAGTGAAGAGGAAGAAGTGACCTGTGAAGGAGGAAGATGCCCGCCACACAACACCTTGCAGAACCCGAGACATACCTACCGGTTCCCTGGCACGTATACGGTGACCCTGACGGCATCGAACCAGTACGGCACCTCTGATACTGAGGTAAAGGAGGCCTACATCACGGTCACTGCAAATGCAATCGTTGCAGAGTTTGACGGAACACCCCGAACAGGATGTGCTCCGCTTACCGTCCAGTTTACTGACAGATCATCAGATTCACCAACCATGTGGAACTGGGACTTCGGGGACGGGACCATCATTCCGGCAAGTGAAGAGGAGAATGTGACCTGTGAGGGAGGACCATGTCCGCCACACAACACCCTGCAGAACCCGAGACATACCTACACCGTTCCAGGAACGTATACGGTCACTCTGACCGCATCAAACCAGTACGGAGCAACAGGTACGGTCACGAAACAGGCATTTATCACAGTAGAGAGTTGTCCGGCAATCAAGGCAGACTTTGACGGAACGCCCCGGACCGGAGAGGCACCACTCTCTGTCAGCTTTACCGATCGCTCGAGCGGAAACCCGACCATGTGGGCATGGGACTTTGGAGACGGGGCTACGGACATGATTGCAAATCCGGTCCATACCTACACCAAGGAAGGGAAGTACACCGTCACCCTGACCGCATCCAGCAGATATGGATCTGACACCGTCTCAAAATCAGAGTTCATCACCGTGAGCACTCCCTATGATGATCTCATCCCGATCTCGGGCGGATGGAACTTCATATCAGTTCCGAAAAAACTGGCTCCCGGATTTGACACGGCATCGATCTTCAATGTCATTGACTCCGGTGGGCACAGTATGTTCCAGTACGATACCGGGAAGCATCTCTGGAACACCCTTGATCCATCCAGCCCCATAAAACCGCTCGAAGGGTTCTGGATCTATTCCAAGGGAACCTCGTCTGTACCGATCAGATATGATACAAATCCGGTTCAGACCCCGCCGACTGCATACCTGAAGAAGGGATGGAACGGTATCGGGTTTACCGGAACAACACCAATTGAGGCGAAGTTCACACTGCTGTCCGTGCAGGATAAGTGGGTGAACTGTGCAGGCTTTAATGCCCCGGCCCAGCAGTATGATCCGATGATCATCAAGGGAAGCAATGATGGAACCCTGATGTATCCGTTCCGTGGGTACTGGTTATACATGACCGCAGACGGAATACTTGCAGCAAACGCTGCATAACCCTTTTTTATAAGAGTCTTTCCTGCCTTGTAAACGGTTTGATACTCAGGACTGACCGGGCAGCATCTGATACGATATCAGTCAGACCCTTCGGTGCATACACGCCAAGCCGCCACTGACTTCTTCTGGTCTCATTGAGGGTGGTGACAAGGGGTGATACCTCCTCCAGCCGGCAGAGGGAATGTTTGTCCTGAACCTGGACTTCCATCCAGATATCCCGGGGAAATGCAGGAATATCAACCATTACCTGGTCCGGGTTGATGCCCGCCTCATTCGCTATCTTTTCTGCAAGGTTTCGTTCACGAAGAAACGATTCTGAGGTGATCTGGTGAACATCCCTGACATCATCCTTTCCGACATATAAGGCCCGTTTAAAGAGGCGGCGTTCATAGAGGTTTTGTGCAAGCACTGATACGGAAGGATTGTCTGCATGAAGCAAATGCTGCATACAGGCTGCGTCATCTGCCATGAGAAGTGAAGGAAGACGAGCTGGATCATCCTTGATGTATTCATACACCGCCAGGGAGAACATCTTCTCTGCAATCCGGCTGACATGATGATAATACACCGCCGGCCGCATCAGGGTCCGTGCAATCAGCAGTGATTCAGCGGCATGGACCCCGGACATGTCAAGCACGATTCCGGCCTCACACAGCCGCATCGCCCTGACAAGCCGCATCGCATCCACCGTCCCATATGGCACACCGGTGTAATGGGCATCACGAAGGAGGTAGTCCATCCGGTCAACATCTAAGTCTCCATGAATGATCCCCGAGCACTGATGCCGTCCATTGATGAGCTGGTAGATGAGATTCGGATCAAGCCCGGCGTCAGATATCCGCTCTCCAAGAATTCCGGTTTTCAGCTGGTCAGATATGTCGGTATGCTTCTTTTCCAGGATCTCTTCTGACAGACCTTCTATCGCATGGGAGAACGGACCGTGGCCGATATCATGGAGAAGTCCGGCAACCGTAATATGGGCCTGATCCTCACGGGGAAGGGAGAGCCGGGTTGCCAGGGAATGGGCCAGGTGCATGGTGCCCAGTGAGTGTTCAAACCGGGTGTGATGTGCGCCCGGATAGACGAGAAATGAGAAGCCAAGTTGTCTGATATACCGGAGACGCTGGACCTGTGGCGTATCAAGAAGAGGAAGAAGGGATGAATCCACCTGGATGTATCCATGGACCGGGTCCTTAATTGATTTCATTCGGTCCCCACATGAGTTATGATCGGGCAGGTAACATAGAAAAGGATGATCACTTTCCTGTCCGGTGGAACTGGCACTCCCAAACTCCTTGAAGGTGCACGAAACGTAATTCCGGATTCAGAAATTTCTGTTATCGTCAATACAGGTGAGGATATCTGGTACCAGGGTGGGCATATCTCCCCTGATGTTGATACCGTCATGTACCTGTTTGCCGGTCTTCTCAATACCGATACCTGGTGGGGAGTTCGTGGTGATAGTTTCCTGACCCATGACGTCATCAACAAACTGATTCCTGATGCGTACATGTCCATTGGGGATAAGGATAGGGCGGTTCACATCGCCAGGGCAGAATGGCTGAAAAACGGTATGACGCTGACTCAGGTAACGGAAAAGTTGTGCTCGCATTTCGGGATATCCGCAACCATTCTTCCAATGTCAGATTCTCCCTTTACGACCTATGTGCGAACAGCACAAGGAGACATCCATTTTCAGGAGTACTGGGTCAGATACCGGGGGAGCACTGAAATATCTGCAGTAATCCATGTCCCAGATAAGCAGCCACCGGCAACACCGGAGGTCACTCTGGCAATCAGGAGATCTGATATGGTAATCATCGGTCCCAGTAACCCGGTGACTAGTATCCTGCCGATTCTCTCCTGTACCGGAGTAAGAGAAGAACTTGCTAAGAAAAAAGTGATTGCAATAAGTCCGTTCATCGGAGACGGCCCGATTTCAGGACCGGCTGCCCAGCTCATGAGAACGATGGAATACCCGGCTGATTCCACGGGAGTCCGGGCACTGTATGCAGATCTTGTTGATGTCTTCATTCAGGACGAACGGGATACTGCCCAGGTTCCGGGTGCTGTCCGGCTGGATACCCTCATGAAGACCCCTGCTATTGCAGAGCATCTTATGAGGGAGATCCTTTCCCGTGAATTATGACAACGATATGCCAAAGAGTGACATAAACAGGGCAAGTAAGAAGCTGAGAATGCCAGAGATGAATTCCTCACTAAAGAGGCTGCTCAGATCCATCGATCCTGAGTCCATACCGGTGAAGAGCTGATCCAGATCCTCACCGGAAAAGTCACTCATACTACTCTCTGTCTCTTCTGCTCCTGTCAGGGAAACTCCCAGCAGAACAAAACAGATTAAAATTGCCGTAATACTGCGAATGAACCTCATACCCATAAATAGGGGTGCACAGGGTATTGAATTATGCCATGACTCCCGCACGACTCAGAAGATCATCAGCACTTTCAGAGGCCCCGGTAACAATTCTCTCCTCACCGGGGATATACCGGTTATGCATCAGGATTTTTCCCTGACAGATGACCGTATCAACAACACTGCCCTCTGCTGAATAGGCAATATTTGACACCGGGTTATGCAGGGGAATCATCGCCGGGTGGGAGAGAGAGAGGAGCACAATATCTGCAGGCATACCTTCCTGAATACTCCCGCCATGATACCCAAGAGCTTTTGCTCCCCAGGATGTTCCCATGGAGAGGGCTTCTGCTGCAGGAAGAAGGGTATCTGAATTCCAGAAGAACTTCTGACAGAGAGCTGCTGTTTTCATCTCTTCAAGCATGTCAAGATTGTTATTGGATGAGCATCCGTCGGTCCCGAGACAGACATTTACTCCCCGGTCCCTGAGCCAGTGGTAAGGCATTGCCCGTCCGGTTGCAAGCTTCATATTGCTGACCGGGTTATGGGCGACAGAAACCCCCCGTTCTCCCAGGAGACGACAGTCCTCTTCTGACAGCCAGCACCCATGAGCGGCCACGGTTCGTTCATTCAGGCAACCGGCCTTGTCAAGAAGGGCTGCAGGAGTCATACCATAGGATTTCTGACAGTCATCAACCTCCTGTTTTGTCTCGGCAAGATGAGTGTGGATGATTATATTCTCATTTTTGCTGTATTCAGCACATATCTCAAGATGCTGCGGGGGCACGGTATAGGGTGCATGGGGAGCGATGGCAGAGCTGATCCGGGATGTATTCAGAGATTTTACGTGATGGACAAGGTCTTCTGTGGCTTTCAGCTCAGCCTCCATCTTCGCTTCATCTCCAAAGGTGATGATCCCATGACTGAGTACGGCGCGGATACCTGACTCATCCACCGCCCGGGCGGCATCCTTCATAAAGAAATACATGTCATTAAAGGCGACCGTTCCTGACCGGATCATCTCAAGACAGGCAAGTTTTGTCCCCCAGTAGACATGCTCACCGGTGAGGTGGGCTTCAAGCGGCCAGATCTTTTCTGAGAGCCACTGCTGCAGATGCATATCATCGGCATACCCGCGAAGAAGGGTCATGGCTGCATGGGTATGAGTATTGACAAGACCGGGCATCGCGAGAAATCCTGATCCGTCAAGTATTATATCTGCCTCATTCCGATGGATCTTTCCAGCATCCGGACCTGCTGCACGGATAGTTCCGGTCTCATCATACCAGATGTCTGTCCGTTTTTTATCAGGTAAGAGAACACCGGTGATGAGCGTGGAGCGACATTTTAAAAATAAATCCTCGTTTTTTGAGGGTGTGATGTCCTTTGGATCTGCCATGAGTTACACATACTGTCTTCTTGTATCACCAATAAAACCAGATGATAGAAAGGCCACAAAGAGTTTTGAGCGTTCCCGCTCATTGAGTAAGGGTATAATATGCGTGTTCCGATCAATACCATTACTCCTGATACGCCTAACGCCGAGGTTATCGGATGGGCACATGAGATTCGTGACCTTGGAGGTCTTGCTTTTCTCTTAATACGTGACAGAACAGGAATTCTCCAGGTTACCATCCCGAAAAAGAAAGTTGCACCGGAGATTGCTGAAACGATCCGTGCAATATCCCGTGAGTCTGTTGTACGAGTCACCGGAACGGTAAAACCTGAAGGAAAGGCACCGGGCGGCAGAGAACTCATTCCCGATGCAATCGAGATTGTGAGCCTTTCTGCAAGTCCTCTTCCCCTCGATGTTGCGGAAAAAGTGCCGGCAGAACTTGATACCCGGCTTGATAACCGGTTTCTGGATGCACGCAGACCACGTGTCAGTGCCATATTTAAGATCCGAAACGCCGTCCAGCATGCAACCCGTAACTTTTTCTTTGATAACGGGTTTATCGAGATCAATACCTCAAAGATCGTCGCCGCTGCAACAGAAGGAGGAACTGAGCTCTTCCCGATTGCATACTTTGAAAAAGAGGCATTCCTGAACCAGAGCCCGCAGCTCTACAAGCAGATGATGATGGCTGCAGGGTTTGAGAAGGTCTATGAGATCGGTCCGATCTTCCGTGCTGAAGAACATAATACGACAAAGCACCTGAACGAGGCAACATCCATCGATATTGAAGTCTCATTCACCGACCATCTCGGGGTCATGCAGACATTAGAAGACCTGGTTCGGGATATCTACCAGTTTGTTGACAAGACCTGCGGTGATGCTATCGCTGACATGGGGCTTGATTCCTTTGCCGTTCCTGAAAAAGGATTCCCACGTCTTCCGTACAGTGAAGCCATCGAGATTGCATCTGCAAAGTGCGAGGATGAGATCGCGTATGGAGACGACATCGGAACAGCAGCAGAGCGGGCTATTGGTGAAGAGATGGGACGGATGTACTTTATTGTTGACTGGCCGTCCTCGATCAGACCCTATTATGCCATGCCATACGAGAATGATCCCGAGATCTGCAAGGCCTTTGACATGATGCACCCCAGGATGGAGCTCTCATCCGGTGCCCAGCGGGTTCACCAGCATGACCTTCTGGTTGAGCAGATAGCGAAGAAAGGATTAAATCCTGAGAACTTTGAGTTCTATCTTAACCCATTCAGGTTTGGTATGCCCCCCCATGCGGGCTGGGGACTTGGTGCCGAACGTATGGTAACGACCATGCTTGGTCTTCCAAATGTCCGTGAAGCAGTCCTCTTCCCCCGTGACAGACACCGGGTTGTTCCCTGATCATGCAGTCATTCATCCCAGACACCATCCTTCCGACAACGGTTGTCGGCAGCTATCCAGGCCAGCCAAAGCGAACGATAAAAAGCCTGTTTGATCCCCTGCACGGAGCAGTGGAGGAGGCAGTATCACTTCAGAAAAAAGCCGGCATTACCATCATATCAGACGGGCAGGTTCGGGGTGACATGATAGGGGCATTTGCCTCAAAACTGCCTGGTATCCGGGGAAGCGATGTCATCGGGAGAGTGATGCCCCCCGATCAGGCGATAACCATAAAGGATACGGCATATGCAGTCAGGCAGCACCCCTATGTGAAGGCTATCATCACCGGTCCGTCCACACTGGCATACGGCCTTCACCTTGGGACACCCCAGTATCGGAACCGGAATGAACTGATTCCGGATATTGCATCCTCTTTGGTGGTCGAGGCTCAGGGCCTGTCAAAGACCGGGGCAGTTATGCTGCAGATAGATGAGCCAATCCTCTCTACCGGGGCAGCTGACCTTGACGTTGCGAAAAAGGCTATTGCTACGATCGCAAAGGCAGTGACCATCCCGGTCTGTCTGCATGCCTGTGGAAATATTGCACATATCATCGATGACCTGCTCGCGATGCCCATTCAGATCCTTGATTTTGAAGGGAGTGTGAATGCTGAAAACCTGGCATCATTCTCGGATAAGGACTTGAAAGACCGGTACATCGGATATGGTATCGTGGACTCATCCTCGCCGGTCCTTGAATCTGCAGATGAAGTCAAGAGACGACTTTTGAAGGGAATTGATATCCTGGGGCCTGAACGGATTCTTCCTGACCCGGATTGTGGTCTTCGTATGCACACCCCGGAGAGTGCGTTCGCAAAGCTGACCAGGCTTACCGGGGTCGTATCTGAAGTACGGCAGGAACTTGGGAATTTGTGAAAACAATGATTGCGTCTGAACACACACCTGATAGGTAACCTGATGACGCCTGGCATTCCTTCATTGAATGGAAAAGAGCTCTTTGCAGCAGTGCTGTTCATTGCATCGGTCTTCATCCTTGGCCTGAAACTGATGAATCCGACTCCGCTTGTAATCTGGTATACCGGTGAGGATTATATCATCCAGACCGAGCGGATCGGGGATATTTATTCTGCAACAGATGTCATCGTGCTCATTGTTGCGTCCCTTATTATCTGTGGAAGCGGGCTCTATCTTCTGCTATATGAGCAGATCCATCCCCTTCCTGTCCTCCAGACCCAGGGAGCGCCACCCCTGCCATACCAGGAGGCGTCTGCACCATTCTCACCATTGGAAGATAGAAAACGGAAATGGGAGACCGTTCTTCCAACACTCAAAGAGGATCAGCAGCTGATCTACCAGACCATCCTTGATGCGGATGGGATTATCCCCCAGAGTGATATTGTTGAAAAGACCGGGCTTTCAAAATCGAATGTCAGCAGGTCTCTTGATATGCTCGAGAGTATGGGACTGATTGAGAAGAGAAGAAGAGGGATGGGAAACCTCATTCTGCTGAAATGAGGGAGATATGGAGAAAAACCGGATAGTATTCCTTGCGGTGCTTCTCGTCTGTGGTATTTTCCTCTCACTGGCAGGTAATTTCCTGATGGGCGTTCGGGCACCGGTCAGGGAACAGAGCTCGCTGCTCGAAAATTACCTTATCATGCAGTCGATGGCCGGGAAAAATGCATCATATGCCAATCAGACATACATGATTGGAGACTCAGGCATTGTCGTAAGTTTTAATGATATACTCAATATCCGTGACAGCCCGGTTCACGAGACAAAAGGGTTGGTGAATGCCACCGCTCCACTTACCCTTCCCCGTTCTGGTTTTACGAACATAACGACTCCCTGAGTTCCCGCCTGAGAAGTTTCCATCCGCCGACTCGTGGTAACTGATCCAGGATCACGAGACGGCGTGGAATTTTATATCCTGCAAGGTAGTCACGACTCCAGCTGGTGAGATCTTCTAGTGTCAGGGTATCCCCGTTGCTCCGGAGGACCACAGCTGCTGCAGGAATCTCTCCCTTTTCATCATCCGGACAGCCAAATATCGCAATATCTGATATCTTCGGGTGATTGATGAGGACATTTTCAACCTCGGTCGGATAGACCTTCCATCCTGACATGATGATCATGTCCTTCTTCCGGTCGGTGATGACCAGCATGCCATGAGCGTCAATATATCCGATATCACCGGTCAGAAACCAGCCATCTTCCATAAAGACTTCTTTTGTCTCATCAGGCTGGTTCCAGTATCCTAATGCCACTCCAGGCCCGCGAAGTGCTATCTCACCGGCATTCGGGGATGCAAGTTCCTTCTCCGGGTCCGATACATCGACAATTTTTACCTCAGCATACCCGACCGGTTTTCCGACACTATTGTACTCATCAGCAGTCGGATAGTCATCAGGACGAATAACGGTCCCGCAACCAAGGACGATGGTCTCAGAGAGGCCATATGCATTAATGACCGGTATCCTGAACCGTTCAAAGAACTTCTTCCAGGTCGGGGAGTGCATCGGCCCGCCCCCACTGATAATACGGCGGACAGAGGTGAAATTATCCTCCGTTCCGGGAGGTGTTTCACTCAGGCCATGAATGACCGGGGGCATTCCGGCAAGGACTGTTATCTGATACTCCCGGGTAAGGCTGATGTACTCATCCGGACTGTACCGCTCCATGATCACGTAGGTTCCACCGGCACGAAGCACAGAAAGACCCCAGGAGATCCCGACATGAGCCATCGGGTAAATGCCAAGATAGATGTCATCACTGGTCAGGTCAAGGGCTTCTCCCTCGGCCTGCAGGGCGGCAAGCCATCCGTTATGGGTCAGCATGGCTCCTTTCGGCCGGCCGGTGGTGCCTGATGTGTATTGTATCTGGCAGACCTGATCCGGCGGGCAAGGTACCGGGCGGAGCGGGACATGAGACTTGGTGAAAATCTCCCATGAGTGCTTGCCTTCTCCTCCCACCTCAAGAATGTGCTTAAGGTCAGGGCAGGACTCTTTCATTGAACCGGTGATATCCCGTGAACTGACCGATGCGATGAGTAATCTGGCACCGGAGTCACGGATTGCATAGGCAAGTTCCTCTTTTCGGTACACGATATTGGTTGGAACAGCCACAAGGCCGGCACGCCAGATAGCAAAATAACTGATCAGGTACTCGGGCGAACTGTCCAGGTACAAAACAACCCGGTCACCAGGAACCAGACCAAACTCCTCAAATGCTGCAGCAAGAGATCCACTGAGTCGGTGGAGATCGGTATAGGTATAGGACCGGTTTGATTTTGGGTGTATGAGCGCTATTTTGTCTGGAAACCGGACCATGTGGTTATCAAGAAATGTGGATATATTAAACATAGCAAGAATTCCCTCACTTGTGTACTATGTTGTACATATATGCCCAAATAGCAATACCTCCATGCAACGGGGACGGGAGGCAAAAAAAAGGAGGGTTACTGGTACTCAGGTGGTTCAGTCTTTTTCGTTATACCACCTTTGAAATGGGTTTTTACCCGGTCATATGCCTCGCGAAGCTGCTGGCTCATGGTCGGGTGAACCTTCTCAAGGGCACGATCAAAGTGATCTTTCTTCACATAGTGGAGCTGTTCCCGCATGGCAAATATGGCTGCTTCACGACAGAGCCCTTCAAGGTCAGCCCCGACATAGCCATCGGTCCGTGACGCGATATCACCGAACAATTTCTCAAGAACCGGATCTTCAATGGTGATTCTGAATTTTTCCAAAATCTCAACCAGCATTCTGCGACGTGCTGACCGGCTGATAGTCCCTTGTGACGGGTTGACGGATCGTATCCGTTCCATGAGTTCCGGCCCTGATGATCTGACCTCACGGGGGAGGGAACCGGCAAGGATCTCAAAGTCTTCTTCGGTAAAGTTCTGGGTTGCATCCACAAGTGATTCAAGGGCAGATCCTTCAATCGGTATGAGCCGGGCGTGGATCTTTAATATGTCAACCCGGTCTGTGGTGCCTGGTTCACCGATGTAGATGAGCCGGTCAAATCGTCCTGACCTGAGAAGGGCAGGGTCGACAATATCAGGACGGTTTGTTGCACCCATGACAACAACTTCACGGAGGTCCACCAGACCATCCATCTCGGTCAGGAACTGGTTTAAAACACTCTCCATGGTGTGACTGTCTCCGGCGGTTCCTCTGGCAGGGGTGAGAGCATCCAGTTCATCAAAGAAGATGATGGCCGGAGAGACCTGCCGTGCTTTCTTGAAGATCTCCCGGACCGCACGTTCAGACTCACCTACCCATTTGGACAGGAGCTGCGGACCCCTGACAGCGATGAAGTTCGCACCTGACTCATTGGCAACCGCTTTTGCAAGGAGGGTCTTTCCGGTTCCCGGCGGTCCATAGAGCAGAACCCCACGGGGTGACTGGATACCAAGGTCATCGTACTTCTCCCTTCGGGTGAGGGGGTACTCGACCGCTTCCCTGATCTCCTCGATGGCATCAGACAGCCCACCGACATCACGCCACCTGAGATGGGAGACTTCGAGCATGACCTCGCGCATTCCTGACGGGGTGATCTCGCGAAGGGCCTGGTGAAAGTCCTTTCCGGTCACAACCATGGTCTCCAGAACCTCATCAGGGATGATATCCTCGTC
>CAZEWE010000033.1:13589-20051 GCA_964515765.1 uncultured Methanospirillum sp.
TGGGCGACTACCCGCCGCTCCACCTCTCCGGTTACTTCCTCACGCTTCGGGGTGATTGAATCAAGTTCATCGATGAAGATGATGGAGGGGGCATTGTCAGCTGCCTCTTCAAACACTTCCCGTAGCCGCTGCTCACTCTCTCCATAGTATTTTGAGATCACTTCAGGACCGGCAATCGGGATGAAATGGGCCCCTGACTCATTGGCAACCGCCTTTGCGATGAGTGTCTTTCCGGTTCCCGGCGGTCCGAAGAGGAGGACACCTTTGGGTGGTTCGATACCAAGACGCCTGAAGAGTTCAGGATGCCGCATCGGAAGTTCAATCGTCTCCCGAAGCCGCTGGAGTTCATCGCGAAGACCACCGATGTCCTCGTAGGTAATCTGGCTGATACCCTCAAACCCGCTGATCGGACTGTCGGATATGATTACCTCGGTCCGCTGGCTGATGATGACCGCATCCGGGGGATCCAGCTCGATGACCTTGTATGCCACCATCTGAGGCTGGACAAATGGCATTCCTATCTGGATCGGTACCGAGTCGCCCATTGCGACCGGATAATCGATGAGGTTATGATGAATGGTTGAGGGCTCTGCCATCGGAACATTTTTCGGGAGATCCTCCGGGGGTGCCAGCACTACGGTCGCGGCAGGGATCGTCTCTTCCACTTTGGTTATTTTGACCGTGTCACCAATCGAGACATTTGCATTCATCCTGGTGAAATTATCTACCCGGATCTTCTGCTGATTCCAGTCTGTCAGCTGGGCACGCCATACCTTTGCAACGGTCACGGACCTGCCTGAGATACGGATGATGTCACCCGGTGAAAGTCGCATCTGGTTCATAGTTTCTGGATCCAGGCGGGCTTTTCCGCCCCCCTGGTCTCCGGGATATGCACTATCAACCCTGAGATACAATTCCATTACCTAACCATCATATACGCCGGGACTTAAAAGTATAGGAACCATGCATCTTCTCGCATTTGACCCCTTTCACGGCGCTGCAGGGGATATGATATGTGGAGCTCTCCTGAGCCTTGGTGCTGACAAAGAGCAGGTCATGCGAGCGATGAGTTCTGTTGTGAAGACTCCGGATATAGAAATTGTCAGCAGATGTGGCATTGCTGCAATCAAAGTTCATACCCGTGCCGGCCCTGCCCACCGGACTCTTGAGGAGGTGCTTGACATTGTCCGGAGTGCACAGGCCCCTCCAATAGTTATTGAACAGGCCGAACGGATATTCACCCGGATTGCACGGGCAGAAGAGGCGGTTCATGGAACACACCATGTCCACTTTCACGAGGTCGGTGCTGATGATGCGATTGCAGACGTCATCGGATCCTGCATGGCGATACACCTGCTTGCTCCTGAAAAAATCATCTCCCTGCCGGTTGCCGTGGGGACCGGAATGCTGACGTGTGCTCATGGGACATTTCCCGTGCCGGCTCCGGCCACCGCAGAGATCCTCTCATCCGGCAGACTCCTCGTGATGTCAGGAGAACATACCGGAGAACAACTCACCCCGACCGGTGCGGCAATTCTTTCCGAGTTTTGTGGAGAAGGAACTCCGTATCTTCCTGTAGGAACCATTCTGAAGACCGGATACGGGGCAGGCAGCAGGGATGATCCCCGATCTCCGAACGTGCTCAGGGCGTTTTTACTGGAGTGCCAGGGCCTGTCAGAAGATATTGTGGACATCCTCGAGACAAATGTTGACGACATCTCCGGAGAGTGCATTGGAACGGTACTTGCCAGAGTGATGGAAGAGGGAGCACGAGACGCCTGTGCGGTACCGATCCTCATGAAAAAGGGACGGCCGGGGCATCTTATCAGGGTAATCTCACCGCCTGAACGGTCAGGAGTTCTTGCAGAGATTCTTGCCCGGGAACTTGGAACACTGGGTATCAGGGTTACACCTGCCGTTCACCGGTTTATTGCTGAACGTGAGATCCAGGAGGTGCCTGTTCTGATACACGGGGAGGAGGCAAGGTTTCCGGTAAAGTTCGGGTATATCGGAGATACCTGCTACCTCATCAAACCTGAATACGGGTTTGCCGAGGAGTATGCAAGAGCCCACAATATTCCGGTCAGGGATATCCTCCATATGGTGACTGAAGCAGGGAAAAAGACCATCAGAGGAGGTGACACACGGTGAGATTAACCGGCGTATCCTCAGGAAATGCGGCACTTGATGACCTGATGGGGACCGGGTATCCCCGCAAGATGATCACCCAGATCTTTGGTGAGCCAGGGTCGGGAAAATCTTCCCTATGCCTCATGGCGGCAGTTTCAGCCTTAAAGCAGGGTGAGTCGGTTGTCTATTTCGATACCGAGAGTTTCTCTGCCGAACGGTTCAGCCAGATTGCCGGTGAAGAGGCAGCGACTCTTGCTGACCGGCTGTTCCTCTATGAACCAACGGATTTTAACCAGCAGGGCATGATGATCCTTGATTCCGAGGATGTCATACGGGAACAGAAAGCAGGACTTATCATCCTTGATTCTGCCACCGGACTATACCGGACAGAACTTGAACATATCCAGGAGGCGCTTCAGAAGTTTAACCGCCAGATGACGATGCTTCTTGGGTATGCAAAGCGGTATGACATCCCGGTACTCATCTCAAACCAGGTCTACATGGATATCAGCAAGGGCGATTTTGCTCCCCTTGGCGGGACCGGCCTCTATCACCTGAGTAAAATTATCCTCCAGATGGAACGGCGGGACAATGCCAGGAGGATTCGGGTCATGAAGCACCATGCACGGCCTGAAGGAACCTATATTGATGTCGTCCTTGTCCATGAAGGAATCAGGGTTATTGATGAGTACCCGGAAGACCTCCAGACTGGGAAGCCATAAACCCTGATAATACCCATCTTTCAGAAGACACCCACACAGGGAAGAATATGATCCGATCAATTTTTTTTGCAGCGGTATGTATCACACTGCTTTTCTCATCTCCGGTGTTTGGAATTTCAATCACATTTCCCCCTGAATCAGGGCCTTATACCGGAGATTATGTTCTCATCCAGGAGCCGGGAAAATATACGCTTGAGAATAACGTCACTCATGCCTACCCGGTCGGTGTCATCATCACCTCCTCATCGGTCATCCTTGACGGACAGGGATACCATATCAGTCCGGCAAAAACCGGTGATCCATCGGTTGGTATCTGGGTGACCCTGCGTGACTCACAGGGAAAACCGGTCACCGGTGTCAGGATTCAGAACCTGACCGTCCATGATGAGGTGACCGGCATATATCTTGAAGGGGCTGATTCCTCTGAATTTCCCTGGGGACGTGATCGCTCATCAGACCCTGCGGTAACTGATGCCACGCTCTCTGATCGGGACATCAAATGCAGCGGTGTTACGATCACCGGTTCACGAATCGGTATCGCATCGAAGGATCTGAAAGCACCGGCAATCTGGCAGTCAGAGATCACGGGAAATGAGAAAGGAATCTTCATTTCAGGCGGTGCTCCGGATATCAGAGACCTTGTCGTTACAGAGAACACCGATGCAGGTATTCATCTGGACACAACCACCAGGGGAGTCATCACCGGATGCCGGATTGAAGGAAACGAGGGCCCGGGTATCCTTCTGGACCATGTAGCCGGGGTTCAGATCTGGAATAATATCCTTGACAACCTGGTGAATATCAGAAATACCGGAAGCGAAGGGGCATTACTCTATCAGACTCCTTCAAACCAGACAAATATTATCAAGGGGCCGAAAACGGGTGGCAACCTCTGGGCACAGGGTGGTGTTCCGGTCTACTCCTCCCACATGATCGCTGATGCAGACCTTGACGGGATTGGTGATATCCCCTACATCGAATCAGGTCTCATCGATCAATACCCCTTAATCCCGGCCGGGACCGGATTTGTCCCGATTGAGATACCAGAGCCTGAACCAATACAAACGGTTATGACACCGGTTCCGGTCTCAACGCCATTTACCATCATCACCGGGATTCATGCAGCTATTACCGGGGATTCCATTCCGACAGAGATGAAGGCAGGTATGTCATATCCGGTGAACATCACCCTCCTCAATGATGGCTCAGATAACTGGCTTGATATGCATGGAGTTGGTATCAGGGCTGTGGGCGATGCAGCGACATGGGGTCCTGAATGGCTGCCGGTTCCTTCCGGAATTAATTCAAAACAGTCATATACCTTTGGTTTTGAGCTCAAGGCACCGACATCGCCTGGAACCTATGAGCTCTCCTACCAGGCGGTCCGGGGAGGGCAGGGAGTCTCGGTCACGTTCGGGAGACCACATAAGAAGGTCGTTACAGTTCAATAATTGAGAAAAAGAGGTAATATTAGTAGTTACGGCCTCCGCCGTATCCCCTGCCACGGTTATATCCACCGCCGCCGGATCCACGGTCGAACTCCCGCCTTGGCTGCATGGGCCGGGCCTCATCGATACGCATGGTCCGCCCTTCAAATTCGGTCTGGTTCAGAGCGTCCATCGCTGCCTGGGCTTCTTCGCTGGTGCCCATCTCAACAAATCCGAACCCTTTCTGCTCGATAATTTTTACACTGACAACGTCACCATACTGAGAGAAGAGATCTTTCAGTTGGTCTTCTTTCACAGAGTACGTCAGGTTGCCGACGTACAGTCGCTTTCCTTCCATAAGATATCAGACACCGTGTCTCTTTCCTTCCATAATCAATCAAACCATGGGAGGACTGTGATCATGCCCCTGTCACCCGGCAATCTGACCGAAAACGGGAGATTTCACCAGCGTTTATCTGACGATCCGGATCGGGTATTCGCCAAGATTTCGAGAAGCTGATCATGAGAAAAGACGACTCATATGTTATTAATAATTTATGTTTGCGAAGGAGAGAGTAGTCGTTGGTTCATGGGAGTCACAGTATAGTTTTTTAAAAGTGTCCGGCATCACCTGACAGATACGAACCGGAGATAATGATCCTGAATCCCGGATCACGAATGATACGAAATCTGGTTTTCAGGTGGAGGGGGCTGACTAGAACGGGTTGATGGCGGAAATGTGATTTATTGAGAGAGGAAATAAACAGGGCATGAATTACGCTTCAATCTGAGTTACTTCAATTCTGCCAATGATGAGATCATTTTCAACTGGAACTGGTTCGTGATCCTCCATGAGACCCTCGATATGGAGTTCAATTGCCTCCTTAATGTTTCTCATTGCTTCGTCTATTGATTCCCCTTGTGAGTAACATCCCGGTAATGTTGGGACTTCTACCCAGTATCCTCCTTCTTCAGCGGGATGAATAATTATGGTATATTCGGTCATTCTAATCCTCAAGATAATATTCAAATTCTTCTTCGGTCAGCCCAGCTTTGCGTATTGATGCTTTTAGTAATCCAATTTTTATTTCACCAGATATTGGTATTGTTATTAGTTGTCCATTGGGCATTTTAATGTTGATGTGATCTCCTTTTCCTTTTCTGGGTATTCCGCCTGCTTTATAGAAGCCCTTAATTGCATCCTGGCCTTTCAATCCTTTGAGATTTTTCATTTTACTTCGTAATAGTTAGACAATATTTGTTGAGATGTTCTGAAAAATCTTCCTGAAAGTGAGGCCAAATAAAAAATACGAACCAGATGTGATTTTCGAATACTCCTTATATCAGTAATCACCTCTGTCCATGTTCATCTTACCTCCTCCTTTCCCACAGTATAATACCCCTTACCCACCCTACCGTCACCGGGCAGATCAGAAGACTTCTCAGTCGTAGGAAACATATCAGGATGAATATCAGTAATGCCATTTTTTTATCCGTTCCTTCATCACTGATATCGATATCTAACCTGTGCATACGTTGCATGCCTGTGCAGGCGGTGTGCAGACACTCATGCACAGAAGATATGGGAGATTTACACCTAATTCTTTGAAATACAGGAAAATATAAGACTTAGAAGGAGTGTGTGCAAAATTTTCAGGAAAATATAAAGGATTCATTACATGCTGAACGGATGTACATGCACTTTCAGAAGTCTGCACACCAGGAGACGAACTAACCATCTCATTCTCAGATTCAGAAATAAACTTATCCTGGCCTGTTGCAATGGTGCAGTCAGGTCTGCACAGTGCTTGCACAGGTCTGCACACATGCACAGAACCATTAATATCATCAACCAAGAGCTGGTTAGTGCTGGTCATTTATCATCATATTCCCCGTACACTCCGTTACACTGAAAAGAAACCTTTTTCATATCTTTAAATCCTGTTTTTCTCCCAGAATCTCTATCATTCCACTTACCTTAACCAACTCCTCCAGGTACTGATATATTAAGGCAATTGACCGGACGAGATCCAGATACATGACGGATTTTCATCAGTTCTTTGAATTCATGAACCGGATTCTTTTAGCAAAGGGGATTTCAATTTCTCTGAGAGGGTTTACCCGTACTGATACATCCTGTTTTGGATCAGGTCCCGGATATCCCAGGTCCAATCGGAGTGGTA
>CAZEWE010000034.1:0-19903 GCA_964515765.1 uncultured Methanospirillum sp.
CCAGAATAGCCAAACCACTCCTCCTGTTGTTCACCCTCTTCATACATGGTCAACATGATGAGATTGGAGCATTGAAGATCATGTGCTCCCTTCAGAAGGGCACGTACCTCTCTTTCTCTCGTGTTTGTATCATCCATTTTTGTACATACCTGAACAAGAGCGATGATTTTGTGATATACACGGACGACAAAATCTATCTCTTCCTGTTGAGCATTTTTCCAATAGTAAAAATTAATCAGACCGGATAACTCATCTTTCTTGAGTGAAACTGCAACAATATTCTCCAGAAGTCGTCCACTATTTCTCGATGAGGAAAACCCTTTCGCTGTAATAAAACCATTATCAATGCAGTAAATTTTCTTATGAGAAGAAACCTGTTCTTTAAATTTAAAAGAAAACCGGGGTACAGAGAAAAATAAGAACGTCTGTTCCAGATAATCCAGATATTTTTTTACGGTCTTATCACTTTTACACCCAGAAATTTTTGTAAGGCTGTGAACAGAGTATTCATTTGATATTGTACTACACAGATAATGGGCGAGGTCACCCAAACCCTGGGGATAGCCGATATTGTATCTTCTGATAATATCTTTGTAGATTATCGCATCAAAAAGGCGGATGAGATAATCTTTTTTGTCAATAAAGGCTAAAAGAGGTTCTGGAAAACCCCCTGTCAGGGAATACTCCTCCAGGGATTCACGATATTCTGCCTCTGTCAGGTCTTTATTTTTCATTTGCAGAAATTCCTGAAATGAGAACGGAAATATTGTTGTGACCGAATGTCTTCCGGTCAGGTGCGTTGCAAGCTCTTTACTGAGGAGATGAGCATTACTTCCGGTAATAAATAGATTATACCCCTGACGGGCCAGACGGTTCACAAGAAGTTCCCAACCGGGGATATTTTGTATCTCATCCATCAGGATTGTTCTCGAGCCTGCATAAATATCATTGATAGCCGTCAGAATATCAGGAATTTTTTCCGGATCAGTAAGTTGTTCATCGTCAAAATTCACATACCCAAAAGGAACGGTATCAAGCAGGTATCTCATTACAAAAAATGACTTCCCCGCTCTTCGGGGACCAATGATAATTTTAATCAAATTGCTATCTGGATTTTTAATTTCTACAGAACGGGGTATGTATTGACTTTGAAGCCGAAGACTCAGTTCTTTTTTTTGTTCAAGAAGTACATCCTTTACCTTCACGCCCCACCTTATGTAATGTAATACAAAAAAATAGAAAAAAGTTTGTATTTCATTTCCTACTATGCAAGAAAAATTACCTGAAACTTATATCTGACTTAGCACATCAGGCATTGTTGCCCGCTCTTTTTCGCCATCGAGGTAGGAACGCCTCCCGAAGGAGGACTGCCAGGTACACCCCGGAATGGATCGCCTAAACCACTGGATGACCCGGTGAGACGGTCCTGGACGCAGACCACCTTGTCAGCCATGGATTCTAGTTCTGATATTGTTGAATCAAACGTTTCAGAGATAAGAAGAACCTCCTGCCGGTTCCCGGAACGCTTCCGGCACACATAGCCACAGGGTCCGATATACTCCTCATTTTGAGAAAACCATGCAGGATCATATGCCATGATGATACATCTGGCGGGGTCACTCTCGAGCATCGCGATTATATCGATTATATTGCGCTCCTGTCTGAATTCAATCCGGTCCTTCTCCCCGGTTGACGGATGCAGGTACAGGTGCCCACCGCCGGAGTGAATATACACAATGTTGCCATGCCGGAATTTCGCAGGAACATCGGCGAGCGTTCTGCTCAGAAAATCACTGGATCCAATCAGAATGGTGAAAGAATCTTTTGGAATACTGATAAACTTCCCGGTCATATCTTATCCTTATGCCCTTATTTTCACAGGTATAAGAAGTTCAGGTAAACAGGGTGAAAGTGATCTGACATGAATGGCCACAGGCCGGGGGCCCCGGTTTCATCCCGGTTCCTGGGCTGAAAATGCCTTTTCGATGCAATTTTTTTTATATGAGTGCTACAATATTTATATCCAGGTAAAAACTATGGCAGACTTACCGATTGCAGCAGTTGTGCGGGTTGCAAAGAACAGTGGTGCTGAGCGTGTTGGAAGCGACGCTTCAGAGATCCTTGTTGCAAAGACTGAAGAATACCTTGGAAAGCTGGTAAAAGAGGCAGTCAAACTTGCCGCTCACGCGGGAAGGAAAACTCTCAAAGAAGAAGATATTGAGATGGCTGCAGAAAAGATGGCCTGAACCTATAAATTCTTTGAAGCATCCAATCGTATTCTTAATTAAATCCCTTTTTTGTAACTCATTGAGAGTAGAATTCATCTGAAAAGAAGTAGTAGAAAGGGGTATTAAGATCCAGCAGGGTTTTCTGCTGCTTTTTCATGACACATACTCTCCGGTATCATGGGAGATTATGTCTTCCCATACTCATAGTCCCATCCATAATCATATGGTGTTGGCCCGATTGGCTGAGCTGAAGAAGTTGACTGAGGTGTCGGATCTGAAATATCCTGTCCGTCACCGAGCCAGTCTGCTTCATATTCCAATTCTCCCCGAATGAGGGCTCTACTATCAATTATTCTGGGGACCGGGTCATCCGATTCAGCCACAAGGCACCCATGGTTTCCGACGTCTTTTACTCCGTCAGGAGTTATGCAGGAATAACATGCCCAGTCTGAGTATTTTAACCGGGCGCCGTTCTTATATGCAACTCCCATGAAACCAGAGTCCCATGCTAAACAGGAAGCAGGATCAGGATTCGATATGGTGCCTCTGATAAGAGTAATAAACCCGTCATCATCAACAATCCCTTCCCGGATCACCCATTGGGCTACTTCTTTTTCCTGCCCTGCATAGTCAAAGGTGAAGAGATCCTCCTTGGTAGCAGGTGATTTCAGGTTGTTTTTCAGGTTCCAGGAGATCTGATCGTCAGTTTTTCCCACATAGTACCGCTTCTCCACATTGATAAGCATAGTAAACTGAACCGGGTTATTCTCCCGCTGGTTGATGGGATCATAGGTCGTTTTACTCCAGTACTGTCCCACAAGTCCCCCGTCACTTCTTTTTGTAAACTCTACCGGAGTTGAGCCGGCATAATTTCCCGGAAAGAGCCACTGCCCATCTTTTAATGTTCCGGCAAGTGGCCGTGACCCGTAGAGTTCACCTTTTGAGTCTATGTAAGAATCTGAATTGAAATTGTATCCATGCTTCACAAACTCACCATACCGGTCCACAACAACATTATTCACGATATCAATATACTGACCATATTCGTCGAAAAAACTCCCAAAAGGATCATATGTCCGTTTGGTGACCGGATCATAATTCGCATCAGCTCCGGATGTTGTACTTATTACCAGCATCAATGCCAGAACAGCCATCAGACCCGAAATATACCTCACATAATCTCCCATACTATGTGATTAGGGGCAGTATGAGTATAAATATATATATGTATGATAGGGGAGAAAAATTCGTTAATTACTGACAAAAATAAGGTGATTTCCCATCTGATTCTTCGATCTCTTTAAAAAGAATGAAATATCTATACAAAAGACAGAGTCCGGGTAAATACATAAATACTCGCTTCTCCCATTTTTCATCACCAGACCATGGAAAACATCAGTAAAAACAGAGTCATGCAGTGCCTTGCATTCGCCGGGTTTTCTATCATCCTGTTTCTCATCGGACTCATGGTTATTCCCTGCTTTGATGGCGGGTGTGCTCTGATGTTTCTCAGTGTCTTCCTGTTTCTCACGTCTCTTGCCGTAGCAGGCCTCATCTTTTACCCGATGGCACGGGCGTTTGATGCAGTTGTGACAGATACAAGTCTTCTGGCACACTGGACCTATGATCCCGCCTGGTATGACCGGATTCTTAATCGGGAATATGAAGAGCATAAAGAGAGGAATGCAGCCCTTCTTATCGTCATTGATGGGATGATGCTTCTGTTTGCCCTGTTTTTCATCATATTTGTACCGGAAGGAGGGGTTGAAACAGGACTTGTTCTTCTGGGGATAGCAGCTCTGTTGTTCTTCGTTTCAAAACTCGCACCAGGGTTTTTCAGGGATCGAAAGGCAAAAATGCCGGCTGAGGCGTGGATTAGCACGAATGGACTTGTCTATGAAGGGGCGGTTTATCCATATTCCGGATTTTTGTATGGTTTTACCGGAGTATCATACCATGAAGGAACCGAACCGGCCCTTGTTTTCAGTTTTTACCAGATTACCGGAGCACGGATTTATGATCCCTTTGACATAGCCGTCCCGGTTCCAAAAGGTGAAGAGGAAAAGGCAAGGGGAATTCCCGCACAACTCGGGTATTGAGAATTCATCCTCCCTTTTTACTCGCGTCATAAAAGAAAGTGAGCGATGATTTTTTTCCTGATTACGGTTCTGAAATGGTAGCCTCTGCAGTTATCAGAAGATAATGATGTAAAAAACCATTCATCCTGACAGAAGGAAAAAAGAGATGACCGATGTTATTCAGGCCTGTGGAAATATGCCTGCACCGACGATTAATCCATCATCTGTTTTCTCGGTATACCCCAGTTTTAATCGGATTTTATAGTCAGAATGTGGATCGGCAAAGAAATAATACGTATACCCTCCATTCTCTGCATTGGCGATAAGGTGCCGGACAGGGTATTTCCCATAGGGATCCCGATCATTCAGGCGGTTTTGGCCGACCAGACCAGGAAGGTACGGATTTGCCAGGAGAGTTCCATCCTCATCAAATGCAAAGATGAACATCTCCGGATCTGAAAAGGTCCCGTTCGGATCATTGAATTCACGAATGGCTGCATCTTTTCCCTGTTCCTGAACATATTGAGCAGCCTCATTGACCTTCATTCTGACTTTTTCACGCTTCTCCTGTGAGAACGTAACCGGAACAGAGGGGAGATATAACCCGGTCCCGATAATGAGCGTGGAAGATGCAGGTTTCACATGTGAGATCTTGAACTCAGGCGTATTGTCTGCAGCGGGGTTATCAAAGACATAGTAAAAGAAACCCCCACCATTCTCCGCCACCATTATTTTTTCAGCACCGATAGCTACACCATTTGCATCAGTCAGCTCTTTTTCATTTCTTCCGATTCGATCCTGATGAAACGGCATGGCAAGAGTTGTTCCGTTAATGTCAAAGGCAAATATGTAACTTTCATTCGTCGCAAACGGACCTGAAGGATCATTAAAATCAGCGAGCGCCTTTTCTTCCCCATACTCCTTCACATACTGAATAGCCTCATCCACCCGGCCCATAAGTCTGCTCTGGACAGCTTCCGGCGAATCATCCGGGACCGTGAGATCATTCCCATAGATCCCGGAAGCAAGCCACCAGGTATCATCTACCCGTTTCACATAGGCGATTTTCGGCTCTGTCTTTCCGGTAACCGGATTCTCATACTGGTACCAGACATACCCGCTCCCATTCAGAGCAGTATTTCTCATCGCCTCTATCATGCGAAAACCGTCCGGATCAGCCAGATCAAGTTTATTATTTCCCTGATACTCCGGATGCCATGGATGAGCGAGATTCATGCCTTCAAAGTCATATGCCCAGACATACAGATCTCCCCTGGTAAATGAGCCATTCTGCCGCGAGAATTCTGATAAAGCGGATTCTTTTCCTTCCCGCTGGGCAAATACCACGGCTTCTTCTACAAATCTGATCAGGTCATGAACATCAGGAGCGGTGTTCACCTCAAGATGAGTGTCTGATTCTGATATGGCTGGTGAAAGGATAGGTTGCTCTGCCAAGGAAAGGCTACTTATCATCAGAATAACCAATGATACGCAGAGCAACGCAAGTGTTTTAGGATGCATATGATACATCCGTTCAGGGAGTATTTTATTCTAATGAAGGGGCAGAAGCGAATCCCTCATTATGTCTTCATACACGAAAAAACGAATGAAATATCTTCTTCTGGACAAGGATTAAAAGGCAAAACGGGATTGAATGAATCACACATGATGTGATGAGCCCTGAACCTTCTGAATAAAATTCTGGAGTTCATCTCTGGATATTGTTCTTGTCAAAACTTTTGCGGCAATCTGTTCAAGTTCTTCACGCTCTGAGAGAAGCTGCTTCTGAACCAGTTCCTGAGGTGTGGTTTCTAATCCTAATACACGGTTAACTTCAGAGATGAAACTATAGATCTGGAATGGTTTGATTATATACGAATCAGCGCCGAATTCCATCGCCTGGTCAATCATTCGTTGTGTCTTAATTGCAGAACAGATAATAATCTTCGAATCCGGGCATGTCTCTTTTATCCGGCGTAGCACCTGAATACCCTGTATCTTTTGTAGGACAAGCGCTAATATTACAAGATCTGGTTTGTAAAGATGAAATAAATCAAGGGCCTGCTGACCGTCAACTGCCTCACCAATTACTTCGTGTCCACTGCATTCAAGTGCAAAACGAGTAATATTTCGCATAAATGGAACACGCTCAACAATCAGGACCCGGATCATATTTCTCCGTAACTTTTTTGGTGTAACCTATTGTTCTTTATGCTATTTTAAGAAGACTGATTTCTTAAAAATGAGTGAAAATGTCCTTTTTGTCTACAAAAATTGACACTGAACTGTCTGCTAGTATTCAATGAATATACAACATGCCATCCAGTCATGAATCGATAATGTTCAGGCGGGGAAAGATAAGCGTAAAGACAGTACCTGTATCCCGTCCCTCACTTTTTACCAGGATTATTCCTCCATTTCGTTCAACGATCTTCTGGGTAATTGAAAGACCAAGCCCATACGACTTACTATCATGTCGCGAACTGTCAGCTTTATAAAATTTTTCAAAGATATGTTCTTCTTCTCCAGGCAGTAGACCGATACCGCTGTCCCTGATGGTGAGAATAATCCCCTTTTCAGTTCGTTCACCTTGAAAGGTAATACTCCCTCCGGCATTTGAATACTTTATCGCATTATCAAGAAGATTTCCAAAGATAGTATCAAAATCAATCGGGCTCATCCTGATCTCAAGATCTCCTGGAATATCGTTTGTGACGATCAGACGTTTCTTTAAAATATCGTATTCGAAATTTACAATCAACTCGTCAATCATCTCATGTATCGGAAGAGTGGTCCCGATACCGGGAAGATATGACTTATTCAGACGGGCCATCTGGAGAATACTGGTCAGCAGATCATGCATATGACCGGCATTCCGAATCGCCATTTCAAGATATTCAATCTTCTTTGGATCATGCTCCTTTTTTCTTAAAATCGGAAGAATAGCGATAACCGGCGTAAGGGGTGTTTTCAGATCATGACCGATCTGGGTTATAAACTCATCCTTCTGTTTTAACAGTTCTTCAATCTCTTTTGTTCGCTTTTCTACGATTTCGTCCAGATGCTGATTGATTTCAGAGAGCTGGCGTTTCACTCGGTTTAATTCATCATTCTTCTCAGTAAGTTCTGAAATATATCTTTTCAGATATTCAACCGCCCAGATTTGTTCGGTGATATCCTGTCCGATACCTATGAGTAAGGATGCATTCCCGTCTGGTCCGTTGAACCGCTCAAAACTCCACACAACCGATCGAATATCTCCCGATTTCTGGATTATCGGTATCATGGCGCTTTCCAGAACAGGCTCAGGTGCATGTACCTGCTGAATCAGGCTGAGTGATCGCTCTCTCTGGCTGTCGGGGAATAACGTAAAGATCTTCTGGCCGATTACCTTATCCGAAGAAATTCCGGTAAGTCTCGCAGCACCCAGATTAAACAGGGTTATAGTAAAAGATGAATCCCAGCCAATGATAGGAATATTTGCGGATTCCACAAACCGGTAAAAAAAGGATATGAAATCAGAGATTTCTGAATCAGAAGAGGGACAGATGGTTTCAGAAATCATCAAGGGTGAATCAAACCCGGTTGATGGTTCCTTCTTATCAATGTTCTGCTGAACAAACCCTTTTACCATCAGATCTGAGTAATTATAGGGAGTGATCTCTTTTTGCAGAGGTGAGCAGGGGTGAGAATCAGCACACGAATACCCGGCAAGGCCGATAACGAAAGAAATATCCTGTGCAGACTCCATCGCTCCAACTAATAGTCCTGTGGAATCATACAGTGGAGAAGCGTACAGACGAAGATGGGCCCCCTTTCCATTGTTGAGATACGGGAAGTAATCATCAGCAACCCATATATTTCCAATCGAGATGAGAGCTTCATACTGAGTCTTTATGTCATTATGATAATCGAATACGAAATCTATCAAAATCGGTTCACGATTCTGGAAAAACGGAATCGCATGCTCAAAGTGATTTTTGCCGACAATCTGATCAGCAGAAAATCCGGTCAGATTCACCATCCCTTTATTCCAAATACTGATTTCTCTTTTTGCATCCATCAAAAAGAAGGGATCAGGGATGCCCTGTACAAGAGAGAAATAGTCAGAAAGAAGCCCACCCTGGAGATGCATGAACGCCCGCTGGATGACTCCATGGTAGATGGTATGAAGAAGGTCTTCAAAAAGAATCTGAGTTTTCGTCGTTGTTATATGAAAATATCCAGAACTCTTGACAAATTCTGAATGTTTTGCTT
Source organism: uncultured Methanospirillum sp. (assembly GCA_964515765.1). Taxonomy (GTDB): domain Archaea; phylum Halobacteriota; class Methanomicrobia; order Methanomicrobiales; family Methanospirillaceae; genus Methanospirillum. Next base: position 8,564 of record CAZEWE010000034.1, read on the forward strand.
TTCTATAAATGTCCTCTGAAAAGGTAATTATGATAATATCCGGATTACTTCTTCGAATCTCATGCAAAAATCCATCCTCATATCGTTCATTTTCTCCTCCATCTACAATGAGCACATCGTATCGATGAAAAGGAACGTCATTCAGGAGATCGTTTCTCATCAGGAGGGTATCAACATGAATCCCTTCATGTTCCAGAAATGAATGCAATTTTGACTGAAAAATTGGATCTGATGAGAGGGATAACACGAGAATGGAGGGGATCATGGAATGGAAGGTGAATTATTTTCAGGTTTCGGGAATATTTTGCATCCACATCGCCACAAGTTCTACCAGAAGTTCGGGAATAATCGGTTTGGTAATGTAATCCGACACATATTTTTCTACGCCAATCATTCCTTCATCCGGATTATCCTTTGCAGTGAGCATACAGATGATGATCTGATGGTACAGGTCACGGGACTCTATCTCCCGTATGGTCTCCCAACCGTCCATGTCAGGCATCATGATATCAAGGAGGATCAACCCTGAAAAGCCACTCTCTAATATCTGTATACACTCCTCCCCGCCATTTGCCGTAAGCACAGTCCAGGATTCTTCTTCCAGTATTGCCTGAACTGCCAGACAAATATCAGGATGATCATCAACAACGAGGATTTTTAATGCATCGGTCATCTGATCCCTTGTATATACAGTCTGGTAGAGATCTATAGATATACTCTCTGATTGAGAAGGGTCAGTATAAGGTCATATCATAGTTGAAGAATATCGAAGGATTTTTTTTCGGCCAGTCTGCGAAACATCCAAAGCACATGAAGGGACCGACCCTCCCTATTGATAAACAAAAATACTCCATCAAAACTCTAATCCGGCTAATAAATTCAGATATATATTCAGAAAGACCCTATTGGTATGTCCAGGAATCTTTTAAAAAGGGGGATTACCCAGACACAAAGTACCAGACAGAAATGCACAGTCCAAGACCGACAATAATCCATCTGAATAATTCCGGATGAACCATTTCAACAAACGTGCCTCCAACCAGACCGCCACATACCGATCCAATACTCATGATGACGACAAGAGCCCATTCGATTTTTCCGGTGAAGATAAAGTATACTGAAGCGGCCAGATTTACACTAAACGAGATGATAAGCTTGAGAATATTCAGACTGACGAGTGAGTCATCGTAGAGGAGACCCAGTACTGCGATAATAATCACACTTACACCGGCGCCAAAATACCCCCCATATAACGCGGCAAGAAACAGGAGAAGAAATCCCCCGCCGGTCACAAGCCGTGGATGGGATTTATGATACGAACCGGTCAGCATTACTTGTTTTACCCGATCCTGCACGGCAAGCAGAACTGTGGCGAATAGAATAAGGTAAGGGATGAGTGCCCGAAACGATGATTCATCTGAATGTATGAGGAGAAATCCTCCAAAAAGACCACCGATGATACAAACAGGGAGTATCTGACGGATCCTGTTCTTCTGATAAGCAAACTCCTTTCGCTGGGCAATCATCCCACCACAATATCCAGGGCAAAGCGCCAGAGTATTCGTAATATTCGCAGTAACCGGTGGAATACCAAGGGCAAGCAGAGCCGGAAAACTCACCAGGGTTCCTCCCCCTGCAAGTGCGTTTATGAGTCCGGCGAAAAAAGCCGCTGAAAAGATAAAAAGTTCATCCATACCGGTTCCTGTAAAACCCTTTTTCGACCAGTACTATCTGTTCTGATACGTATTCATGAGCGTGAGAACTCTGATGACGTGACGCCATTATCGTGTGTTCTCCCCTCATACTATCTGTTTCCATGGCACATCAGTACCATGGATTATCTGTATACGATCATCAAATTTCTAACCGCCGGATGCATCATTGTCGGAGTGACCCTGATAGTCCAGCATATGGACCCAAAATATGGAGGGATACTTGCTGCAGCACCGATTACCACCACCATCGCATTTCTCTTTACCAACTTTGAATCAGGTCAGGATGTAACCAGGGAACTCACTCTTGGATCATTTTACTTTGCAATCCCAACCCTTGCATTTATCCTCGCCCTGTATCTCCTGTTAGGCCAGGTATCCTTCCTCATGGGAATTGCCGGAGCATATCTTATCTGGCTTGTTGGTATCGTTATTATGCACCGGATTGTCATATCGTAACAGGTGCAGTGCATTTGGGAAATAATGCCCATTATACGCACAAATACGCAGATTCTCAATAAAAAATTTCCCTTTTCACTTTCACCCTGCTTATTAAAGATTCATATACCAGGTGACAAAACTGGTACTGAGCAAAAAAAGGGAGTATTCCTGCTCACCCTATCTATACCGGAGAAAACCATGATAAAATACAGTTCAGTCGTTCTGTTATGTTCTGATATCGCTGTTTCCAAACAATTCTACCAGGACCTTTTCAACCTTCCAATAGAACTTGACATTGGCGGGTTGGTAACATTTGCCGGGGGGATAACACTCTGGGAGAAAAAAGATGCTTTATATCTTCTCTACCCTGGGGCAGAATCTATCACCAACCCGGAAAAACCTGCACAGGAACTCTATTTTGAGACGGATGAGATAGTGGAATTTGCATCAGTATTAGCAGAAAAAAAAGTTCGTCTCCTGCATGAGATTCAAGTCACGCCATGGAACCAGCGGACAGTCAGGTTCTTTGATCCTGATGGAAACCTGATAGAAATGGGTGAATCAATGGATCATGTCGTCAGGCAGATGGCAAAAGAAGGTCTATCACCGGAGAAGATCTCAGAAAAAACCTGGATGCCAATTGAATACATTAACATGGTATTACAGCAGTAAGAGATATTTCATGAGGTGGAGAAGAGCATGACAGATCCGGAGCAGCGAACTCTCATCTCTGTGATCCTGATATGTATTCTTCTCCTTATTATTCCAGGAACTGCCCTGCCATCCCCTGATGAATGGAGAGAATCGGCACGGGATCACTTCGAGGCCATGACCAGGGAAGAAGTTGACCAGTTTATCGATCCTCTCATTACTTATAATGTAAGCAACGGGATAGTCGTGGTGCTTGTGGATCAACACGGTTTTTCCATATATCCATACGGAAATCTGCAAACGAGAGCCGGAGACATCCCCGGTAATGAAATGCTTTTTGATATTGGATCGGTATCAAAAGTGATGACCGGGTTATTGATGGCCATCGGAGAAGAAGAGGGCGTGTATTCGATATCAGCCCCGACACAGACCTGGTTTGGTGATACCTGCCCGGTTCCTGATTATGAGGGTAAGGAGATCACCGGACAAGACCTAGCCTCCCATCGCTCCGGTCTCCCTTCATCACCAGATGCTTTTTCAGAATATGATCCTGATGCATCATATGCCGATCAGGTCGAGCAGTCCACGACACATTTTCTGACATTATCATTCAATGAAACCTGTCAGTGGTTGGGAACGACTGAACTACTCGCCCCGCCCGGATATCAGTATCAGTATTCAAACCTTGGTGCGGCGATTGCAGGGGCCAGTATTGCACAGGCATATGGACAAACCTATCCAGACCTCCTTGAAAATAAGATCCTGAACCCGCTTGGGATGACACATTCAGGAGCCGCTTGGACCATGGAGGATCTTGAGGGGAGAACAACCGGATATAGGGGATATGAGTATCCTGCCGATGAAGCAATCTTTATCGGGTTCAATGATTTCTGGACTGCGACCGGCGGAGTCCATTCAAACGCAGATGACATGGCAGTTTTTCTCGCTGCTGAGCTTGGGCTGATTGACACCCCGTTCTCTGATGCAATTGCGATGACTCATGAGCCATATGCAATCATTACCGAAGGGCCGCCGCTCATGAAAAGCGGAATATTCTGGGATATCCTGTATAACCGGGATGGAACCACCATTCTCAAAAAGGCAGGAGAGACCAATGCACATCAGGCAGCAATTGCCTTTAACCCTGACCTGCAGACAGGAGTTGTGATCCTGGCAGATACGGCAACCATTACCGGAAACCATGTCATCGATACCGCTATTGCTCTTCTTGAACGAATGCAGGTGAAGCATACAAACTCAAGTGGTTTGAGTGATAATAGAGATGAATGATTCGGAAGTTATACTCTTTTCGTCTGTTTCTGGTCCTCATTATCATTCTTGGTATGGCCGGGACCCCGTATGGAGATGAAACAAACACATCTTCTTTACTCTATCAGGCAGGTTCATTTGCAATATTAGAGAAGGGAGAGTATTCAGAAGTCTTTTCGATTGACGAAATGAACCGTCTCGGGGATTTCGGAGTAGGCGGGTTCGAGGATATGGATGGAGAATTATTACAGCTTGACGGGACGGTATATCAGATTACTATCGACGGAGTAGTCAATACACCACCAGGAGATACCGGGGTCTGTTTTGGAAATACCCTAAAATTTACCCCGGAGAGTTCATACACGATTCAGGAAACCTCGTCACTGGAGGAACTCAATACAATCATCAGGGAATCACTGCCGGATCCTGAGCAGATATATGCTGTACGGGTTGACGGACCCTTCACAAACCTATCATTCAGAAGTATTCCATCTCAGGAAGAGCCATATCCACCGTTATCTGCAGTGATCGATAACCAGAGCGTCTTTCACCTGGAGAATGCAACCGGAACGATCGCCGGGTTCTGGTTTCCGGAATGGATGGATGGCGTCAATTATGCAGGATTTCATCTCCACTTCATCACCGATGCACGTGATGCCGGAGGGCATATCCTCACTGCCGAATCAGGTGTAACTACGCTTTCAATTCAGGAGATAGATCAATTAAATCTCTATCTGGATTATAAAAACGAAGAGAATTAGAGGATGGGAATATCTCCCCAGGACTCTTTCTCTGATTTTTTAAATTTTACTTCCAGCACACCATTTTCAAATGTTGCACTGGCATTCTCCTCGGTCACTTCCACAGGAAGGGGAACACTTCGGCTGGCCGAACCATAGAACCGTTCCCGGATAAAAAAGTCCTTTTCTTCCTGCTCTTTCTCATCGGTCCGTTCACAGGAGATCTGAAGAAGGTTAGGTCTGACAAGGCGGATTTTGACATCTTCTTTATTGCAACCCGGAAGGTCGGCTTTTGCAATAACCTGATCATCCTGCTGTTTTACATCAACGGTAAAGCCGCCGGAGAAAACCGGAGCAATTTCACGTCCCCCCTGGGAATATGCAGGGTATGTGGGGATGAGAGACTGAAACCTGTTTTCCATCTCGGCAAACATATTGTCCAGTTCACCCCTGAACATGTTGAACGGATCACGTTTGATGATTGCCATCTACATCTCCTCTTGTCTGTGTGCCAGACAAATTCGTATATAGGTGTATCAAAAAATAAATTTTTTCAACTGACTGATTGAGAAGATATATAGGGCATAAATTAAAAACAACACGCAGTATACCATTTTTCTATCTCAACCCCATCATTCATTACTATGGAAAACAGAGGCATCATACATGACCAAAGAGATTCCTACCGTCTGTGGCATCTATTGCGATGAGTGTGAACATTTTGAGAAAGACTGTCCGGGATGTGATGAGTCAGACGGGAGCGTGTTCTGGACGGAATTTGCTGACACCGATGTCTGCCCGGTTCATGAATGTTGCGCAAATGAAAAACAGTTAGCACATTGCGGCCTTTGTGATCAGATGCCCTGTGAAAAATACTTCAGGTTCCGCGATCCTGATGTATCTGAAGAAGAGGCAGCGAAGATGCTTGAGAAGCAGAAAGAGAATTTAATGAGGAGAAAGAGAGAATATGAGGAGCCCTGACAGGTCCGGCATTATCGCTCTTTGTCGAACCGATCTTCGTTAATTATATAACTCCCCTCCATCATAGTGTACTGGCATGGAATCGGGACTTCGTCATCGACTCGCGGAGAAGATGGCGGGGGAGATAACACTATCTGATTCTCCGGGAAAAACCCTGAAGAAATGGCGACTTAGTTTTGACATTTCTCAGGGACAACTCTCCGAGTACCTTGGTGTATCGCCATCAGTCATTAGTGACTATGAAAGCGGAAGGAGAAAAAGTCCGGGCACTGCCATTATCGGACGTATTGTTGACAGTATCCTTGCCATTGATGAAGGAAAGGGCGGGAAGTATATCCATAAATATGCTTCACTCCTCTTTGCCGAGATGGGGGACGGAGTAATTTATGACCTCCATGATTACAAAAGTCCCATCAATCTGTCAACATTCGCCGGTGTCATCGGTGCCGATATCATTACCGGTCCGGTGCACCTGAGCATTTACGGATATACGGTAATTGACAGTCTCCGGGCTATTATGAACCTTACCGCAAGCGAATTTAACCGGATATACGGCTGGAGTACTGAGCGGGCGCTCATTTTTACCGGAGTTTCGAATGGAAAGTCGCCGATGGTGGCTATCCGGGTTACTCCCTTCAAGCCCCGGTGCGTAGTGCTTCACGGTATCAGCCTTGGTGATGTACACCCGATTGTGCCAAAGATGGCCGAGAAGGATAACATCACGCTCATGTGTACCACACATGGTATCGAAGATATCGTGGAGAGACTGAGGGAAGAAAAATGGTAGGAATCATCTCGTACGGTGCATATATCCCACGGTACCGTATCAAAGTAGAAGAGATTGCCCGGGTTTGGGGTGCAAATGGCACTGAAATTTCCCGTGGCCTAGGTGTCTTTGAAAAGGCACTGCCAGATATGGATGAAGATACGATCACTATCTCCGTTGAAGCTGCACGGGCAGCGATGGCTCGGAGAACAGTAAATCCTGCAGATATCGGAGCGGTATATGTCGGATCAGAGTCGCATCCTTACGCGGTGAAACCTACGGCTGTTACCGTCGGAGAAGCAATCGGGGCAACCCCGGTCATGACCGCTGCAGATTATGAATTTGCCTGTAAGGCAGGAACAGCCGCAATTCAGACCTCAATGGGTCTTGTAAAATCCGGCATGGTTACCTATTCTGTCGCAGTCGGTGCTGACGTAGCCCAGGGAGAACCGGGAGATGCACTTGAATATACCGCTGCAGCCGGTGGAGCGGCCATGATCATCGGAAACGACGATCCCATCGCTGAAATCAATCACACCTGTTCATTTACCACCGATACCCCCGACTTCTGGAGACGTGAGAACAAGCCATATCCACGTCACGGCGGCCGGTTTACCGGAGAACCTGCATACTTTAAGCATGTCGTTGGTGCTTCAAAGATGATGCTTGAAAAGATGGGAACAAAGCCATCTGACTATACCTATGCAGTCTTCCACCAGCCAAACGGAAAATTCCCGGTTCAGGCAGCACAAATGCTTGGGTTTAGCATGGACCAGATAAAACCGGGTCTTGCAGTCACCTATCTTGGAAATACCTACTCCGGTGCTTCCATGGTTGGTCTTTCAGCGGTTCTGGATATCGCAAAACCAGGAGATCGGATCTTCATGACCTCATACGGATCTGGTTCAGGGAGTGACTCGTTTGATCTCACCGTTACTGATGTCATCAATTCTGACCTCTTTAACCGTGATGCAGCACCGTCGGTCTCTGCTCTTCTGGCAGACAAAAAGCTCGTGGACTATGCAGTCTATGCAAAACACAAAGGCAAAGTGGTGATGATGGAATGAGAGATGTTGCAGTAATCGGCGTAGGCTGTACAAAATTCGGAGAGAAATGGGAGTCATCATTCCGTAATCTCTTTGTCGAGGCAGGAGCTCTTGCCCTTGAGGATGCAAACCTCTCCGGAGAACGTATCGACGAGATATTTGTCGGAAACATGAGTGCAGGCAGATTTGTTGAACAGGAACACATCGGTGCCCTGATCGCAGATTATGCAGGACTTGCAACCGACAATATTCCGGCTACCCGTGTCGAGGCAGCCTGTGCATCAGGAGGTCTTTCTTTTAAGCAGGCATACACTGCGGTAGCATCAGGTCTGTCTGATATCGTCGTCGCTGCCGGTGTTGAGAAGATGACCGATGTCGGCACTGAAGTGACCACTGATGTTCTTGCCGCAGCAGCAGACCGGGAATGGGAAGGCATTGCAGGAGTCACGTTCCCCGGCCTGTATGCAATGATGGCAACTGATTATATGCACCGGTACGGCCTGACCAGGGAACAACTAGCCCAGGTCGCTGTGAAAAACCATGATAACGGTGCAAAGAATCCAAATGCCCAGTTCAGAAAACCGATCACCCTTGACACCGTTCTCAATTCAACGCTTGTTGCAGATCCACTCCGGCTCTTTGACTGTTCACCGGTAACTGACGGGGCTGCAGCAGTCATCCTTGCCCCCCTGGAACGGGCACGGGAATTTACTGACACCCCAATCAAGGTTCTTGGAGCAGGACAGGCATCAAGTACCATCGCCCTTCATGACCGGAAAGATATCAGCACGCTTGATGCAACCGTTGCTGCAGGAAACCGGGCATTTCAGATGGCCGGAGTTGAACGGAAAGATATCGGATTTGTTGAAGTGCATGACTGTTTCACCATTGCCGAGATATGTGCAATTGAGGATCTCGGGTTCTGTAAGAAAGGTGAGGCAGGAAAACTGACCGAAGAGGGACAGACCGCAATCGGCGGAAAGATACCGATCAATCCGAGCGGGGGTCTGAAGGCTTGTGGTCACCCGGTAGGAGCAACCGGTGTCAAGCAGGTCTATGAAGTGGTCAAACAACTCCGTGGCGATGCAAAGGGAAGACAGATAGATACAGAGATCGGAATGACCCATAACGTTGGTGGTACCGGAGCCACGGTTGTCTGTCATATCTTCGGGAGGGCATAAGATGTCAGTCGCACGATTCTGGCGAAAACAGCAGAACCGGTATAACCTGATCGGAAACCGGTGTATGACCTGTGGAAAATATTTCTACCCACCCCGTGGATTTTGTCCGGACTGCAGACGTGAAGGTAAGATCGTTGATCACCAGTTCAAAGGAACCGGAAAAGTGGTAACATTCTCCATCATCCGGAGTTCTTCAGGAAATTTCAAACTCCTGACTCCGTATGTGCTTGCCATCATCGAACTGGATGAAGGAACCAGGCTTACCTCTCACCTTGTCTGTGATATCGACCAGGTATACATCGGGATGCCAGTCAAACGGGTATTCAGAAAACTGGGAGAAGACGGATCCAGCGGCGCAATCTTCTACGGGACGAAGTTTGTCCCTGCTTAATCATTTCACCCCCGTATTCCTTTTTTTTATAATTTTTCATCATTGTCCATACTTTCTGTTTATAGGCACGTTCGGGATGTGTCGATGGATCATACGTTAATTTTATAACCTCATGGTGAGTAGTATTACTTATCACACCGCCATCCCCCCGGGTGGCAGGAGAGAGATCCGGTTTGGTCACCGGATGTGACTTACTCCGAACTTAAAGCGTTCATTATCGCTTTCCTCCTCCGGACCGGGGCTATTCCCCGGTTTTTCACGTAATTCATCCTGATTATTCCTGGTTTTATGCAAGCAGGATCACCATTGCCCTGGTGATGTGCATATCTAATGAAAAGTAATAACATCAACCGGTGAGAATAGATCATCTATATGTCAACCAGGACCCTCAATGTTGATCCATTTGAGATAATTCAGTCGATCGATGAACCTCTTTTTGTATTAAACGAAAAATATGCAGTTGTCTTCGGTAACCGTGCTTTTGATCAGACGTTCGGAGTGAGCAGAGCAGATATCGAAGGCAGATTGGTCTATGAAATCGGAAATGGGATCCTGAATATTCCGGTGATCAGACAGACACTGGAAGGTCTGAAAAATGCCGGAACAGAAGTCAAGCACTTTGAGGCAGAAATCGCAATCCCACAGGGGAAAAAGACCTTCATTATAAAGGCCGGTGTAATGAGACGGTACGGCTCATCAAATGAGGATCAGATTCTGGTCAGGTTTGAAGATATCAGTGATCAACTGGCAGCCGAATTATCCATCCGTGAAAAGAGTGCGGCAGTTCTTGAACTCTCCACCCCGATTACCAAGATATGGGATGAGATCCTTGTTCTCCCCATGATCGGAACGCTCGATGCCGAACGGGCAAATAAGATGATCGAGCAGCTGTTAGATGCCATCAGCCGTGAACGTGCCAGATCAATCATCATGGACGGGACAGGAATCACCCACATCGATGAGATGGTTGCGACGCATATCATTAAAGCAACCACGGCAGTCAAACTCCTCGGCTCCCAGGTTATCATGACCGGTGTAAAACCTGAAGTGGCCATGATGATGGTAAAACTCGGAATTGACCTGAAAGACATCGTAACCCGCGCAACACTGCAGGAAGGGGTGCAGTACGCTCTTGACTCACGGGGATACATGGTCGTCAGCAAGTCAAGTATCATGTCTGAAGAGCAGACATTTCAGACCGCAGCACCACGGCAGAACGGGCAGGGACCAAAACCAACAATACGCATTGTGAACCCGTACCGCGAACCCTGATCCCTCTTTTTCTCTTCTTTGATATTTCCAAACATTGATATCCAACCGATGAGACTCTCATTTCATGGATATTGACCGTGAGGAGATCGCACAGAAATCACTGGAACTGCACCTGAAGCATCAGGGGAAACTTGCTGTCCAGTCTAAAGTCCCGGTACAGACCAGGGAGGACCTTTCACTTGCCTATACTCCCGGTGTTGCTCATGTCTGCCGGTACATCGCCGAAGATGAAACACGGGCATTTTCCTGCACATTAAAACGCAATACCATCGCCATCATCACCGATGGAACTGCCGTCCTGGGACTCGGCGATATCGGTCCGACTGCGGCGATTCCGGTCATGGAAGGGAAGGCGGTTCTCTTCAAGGAGTTTGCCGGGATTGATGCTTTTCCCATCTGTATTACCGGAGACCATGATGATCTGATCGGTCATATCCGCAGTATTGCTCCGGTCTTCGGAGGAATTAACCTGGAGGATATCGCGGCTCCCCGGTGTTTTGAGATTGAGGAGGGTTTACAGAACCTCGGGATTCCGGTCATGCATGATGATCAGCATGGTGCAGCGATTGCAGTTCTTGCAGCCCTCATAAATGCCTGCAAAGTAACCGGTAAAAATTTCAAAGACCTCACTGTCGTCGTCTCAGGAGCTGGTGCAGCAGGGTATGCCATCTGCCGGCTACTGAAATGTATCGGATATGAAGGAGAGTCATGTACGGCAGTAAAGGAACTTATCGTCTGTGACCGTGAAGGGATCATTCACCGGGGACGTCACGGGCTTTATCATAATATCTACAAGTACCTGCTCGGTGATGAGACGAACAAGATGCTCAGGACCGGGACGCTCTCCGATGCATTACGGGGGGCTGATGTCTTTGTCGGAGTTTCATCAG
>CAZEWE010000035.1:0-4711 GCA_964515765.1 uncultured Methanospirillum sp.
TGGGCAATTAAACCATTCTCCATGTATATCATTGCCACATTTTTTCTTGGGTATCTGTTTCTTCAGTTTATCGGTCCAGATGCAGTGGATCTTGTGAGGATTCCCTTCGGAGTAGATCTTCCGGTTGGATCCACGTATGGAGATGGAACAATAGTAATAGAAAACGGGGTGAAGATGCTGGAAATTCCTCTATGGAGGAGTTACCTTGCTGGGTGTATTCTGCTTGGTATCGCTCCCTGTACGGCAATGGTTCTGGTCTGGGGATATCTGGCTAAAGGAAATGACGGCCATACCCTGGTCATGGTCGCAATAAACTCCCTTTCTATGCTCGTCCTGTACGGCCCTCTTGGAGGATTCCTTCTCGGTGTTGGACAGCTCCCGGTGCCATGGGAAGCTTTGGCATTATCAATCGCAATTTATGTTGCTCTTCCCCTTATCTGTGGATATCTATCCCGAATTCTTCTCATCAGGTATAAAGGAGAAGAATGGTTCAAAACAAAATTCATACATTTTCTCACCCCGGTGACTATCATTGCTCTGTTAGTCACGTTGATCCTGCTCTTCAGTTTTAAGGGAGAGGTTATCCTAAATGATCCCCTCACGATTCTCTGGATTGCAATTCCGCTTTTTATTCAGACAATACTCATCTTTTCTTTAGGATATATCCTTTCAAAAGCATGGAAATTCTCGTATGAAGATGCCGCCCCCACTGCCATGATTGGGGCATCCAACCATTTTGAGGTAGCTATTGCTACGGCAACCATCCTTTTTGGTCTTTCTTCAGGAGCAGCTCTTGCAACGGTGGTCGGAGTGCTCATAGAAGTCCCGACTATGCTAACCCTTGTCAAAATTTGTCTTCGGACCAGAGGATGGTTCCAGATGGGATCTTAATTCGAAATAATATTTTTCTGGATCTATGAGTAGTTCAAGAAAGTTTGTAATACCTTGAGTGAAAATCTATAGTGAGTATATATCACATTTGTGATTATCGCCTCTGTGGAGCTTTCTGAATGAAGAAAACAGAAAATCTTATGATAACCGGAGCAGCCCTGGTATGTGCTCTTCTCCTCACCCTTTTTACCGGATGTACCGGGATCAGTCCTGGAACTGAATCACAGGATCGTGGAGATTCTTCGACTGCTATATTGTCTGATATCACGAAAGTAGAACTCTACCATTTCCATGGAAATCAGCAGTGTTATTCCTGTGTACTTCTCGGAGACTTAGCAGAAAAAGTAGTAAAAGATAACTACCCTGATGAAATCGCTTCAGGAAAACTCGTATTTGGTCATATCAATGCAGAGGATCCGGCTAACCGCGATCTTGCACAAAAATATGAAGTGGTCTCTTCTTCACTGATGATTGGGGTATACACAAAAGACTCGTTTACCAAACAGGATCTGGTTGGTCTCTGGTACAGGCTCGGAAATGAAGAAGAATATTCCGATTACCTGACTGGAATACTGGATCCATTTTTTAAGGGAGGTCAGTCTTGATAGATCTGATGTCTTTCATGGAAGCGATGGGAAGCAGTGATATTCCCCTTGTTGCTGCCTTTTTCATCGGGCTTATGATGGCGATTAGTCCCTGTCCGCTCGCGACAAATATCACCGCTATCGCCTATATATCCCGAAACCTCTCATCCGGAAAGCATACCTTATTAGTTGGATCTCTCTACACAATCGGCCGTGTTCTTGTGTATGTTGCCATTGCAGCACTTATTGTCCTCGGTGGCCTGAAAGTCCAGTCCATCTCCCTTTTCCTCCAACAGTACGGCGACCTCCTGTTAGGACCGGTACTTTTGATCTGTGGTGTTCTCATGCTCGAAGTAATTCCTCTCAGCATGAAATTTGAGCATGAGGGTCTTTCAAACCTCAAAGATAAACTTTCAAAAAAATTTTTAGACAAAGGCATTTTCGGTAGTTTTCTCCTGGGTCTTCTGTTTGCACTCAGTTTCTGTCCGTTTAGTGCAGTCCTCTTCTTTGGTATGCTGGTCCCGCTTGCATTAAGCGTTCAGGATCCGATAGGAGTTCCGCTCGTTTTTGGTCTGGCAACCGGTCTTCCCGTTATCATCTTTGCAGCTCTTCTCTCCACTAGTGTTGGCAGATGTGGAGCAATGATGAACAAAGTTCAGGCCGCAGAAAAGATATTCCGCCGAGCTGTTGCTGTGCTGTTCATTATCATCGGTGCATATTATACTATCAATGTTTATCTCTATGGATAACGGAGAAAATCGAAGATATTTTTTCTTTTTCTGGAAAAGTATTTATGCAGTTCAAAATATATTGAATTTAAGACAGATGAGATCAATTCTGAATATTCACGTGATATCGTTCGAATATTCTCTCATACCTTCTCATCGTTGTCAAAGTTCTCTAAATTGGGATTCTCATTCAGGCATTACCATATGAGGAATTATATGACTTCATTCATGAGAAAACAAGGGTTTCTATTAAAAACTTGCATTATTGCCGCAATAATAATTATTACATCATGTTCTTTCTGTTCTGCAGAAGAAACGACTGGAGCAGGTTCATCATCTGTAGAAAAAGTTGAGGTGTATCATTTTCACCCGACAAATGGATGTTATACCTGTACGAATATGGGAAAGAATGCCGAAGATACGGTGAATACATACTTCCCGAAAGAACTGGAAAGTAAAAGAATCATCTTTGACCATATCAATTACCAGGATCCCAAGAATGCTGAACTGATAAAACAGTATGAAGTGAGTGGATCATCACTCATGATCGGTGTCTATGATGCAGACGGATTCCATAAAGAAGAGAATATAAAAGTGTGGTACCTCACCGGGAAAAAAGATGAGTCTATGACGTACCTGAAAGAGATTATTGAAAAGCGACTTGCCGGCGACTTTTCAGAGTAATCCAGTTTTCCGGGATATGATATCTCATGTCTATAAAAACATTTAACCAGGTCGCGATGAGATCTGTTCTTCTTTTTTCTGTTCTTTCGCTCATGGTTGTGTCTCCCTCTCTCGGAGCGTTATATGGCATAAATGGGACTGAAATTAATTCAGAACGTTTATCTGATCTCATCCGGTCGGATCCATCCTTGATAGGAGGAGAACTCTCGCCTGGTACCGTGGTCTTTTTCTGGAATACTCATTGCGGAGGATGTCATATGGCATGGGATTTTCTCCATGAGTTCATACCTTTACATCCGGAGATGAAATTAATCGATTATGATCTTTATAACAGCACGGAAAACAGGACAATTTTTGACCAGTATAAAGCTACGTATAGCCGTGATCACTTATCAGTACCCTCCATGATGGTTGGAAATATCACCCTTGAAGGGACTCAGGATATCAGTAACCACCTGGGAGAAATATTGGAACTTCAACAGAGTATACATACACCACAAGGATGGTTTTCAGATCTGTTAAAATTCTTTAAAAATCTAAACCCCTTTTAATTTTTCTTCTCCGGTCAAGAAGAAACGTATTCAGATAATGAAATAGTATCGTAAGACATTACGCGATATTCCCTCATCATAGCCGGTTTGATACGTATCTGTGGTTGTATTATCGATATCAGCTTTTTGTGCAAACCCGATATATATGTGACAAGCGGTGACACCTGTAATAACACAAATAATCATTCATGTTATCTTGGAGAGGCATATGAAGGAAAAGGAGAGACATCATGTAAAGACACGTGTTGCAGTCCAAAAACTGAAACCTGCTGCAATGGGGAAGTCCATAGGCAAGATAGGGTGTACATACTAACCCCTTTTACCCCCAATAGTATAATATTCTAAACATTTCTATTGAAAAGAATTACAAACTTTTCGGTTTATCTAAACGAATACCCGGTATCCTCTCTCCACTTTTTTGCCATCATCTGCAGGACCGTATGATCCATTGTTTCACTCAGGCGGTAAATCTTATGATTTGACCGGTAATAGGTCTCAATAATCCCACTGTCCCGAAGAATTTTCAGATGGTTTGAGATCGGGCTATGTGATTTTTCCAGATTCCAAATAAGTTCACACACACAATGATCACGAAGACAGAGCATAAGAAGGATCTTTAATCGGATTGGATGGCTCATAAGGTGACATAATTTCATTAGCCTTTCAGTTGAGGGATGTAAAAGGGCCTCTGATTCCTGACGTAATTCCTCTTCCCAATCTTCTCGTAATGCACAATCTGATGGACAACACCGGGTTGATGACATAATTACTCTTCCTTATAGTATGTATACCGTATGAGTCAATACAATTCGTGATCTCAGTAAATCCTGAAATACTCCTTTTCCCTTTTCATATGAATCGCTTCTATATGTAACTGGTTCAGATAAGTAAATATGAACTTATTAAAGTCGCAAAGGTAACCGGCGTGTGCGGGTTTTGTGAAGAGTATGCAGGAAAGAATTTTACAAACCCGGCAAAAGTTGCAGTTCTGTCTTGTGAAGGTGTAAGTGCCCGGGGAGAGGTTGCCAGAAGGGCAGCAAATATCCTGACCCATACACTGACACCGAAAAACACCCTCAGGATCTGTCTTGGAGGAGCATTTACCAAAGATACCGGAAAACGAAACCTCGTTCGAAGAGCAAATAAAGTAATTGCGATTGAAGGATGTTTTATTACCTGTGCATCCCGGATGAGTAAGGGAGTGTTAGAGGATCTAAAGTTTACTGTCGTGCTCGCTGATACTCTGTACCCGAAGTCCCTGCCATTTAGGATT
>CAZEWE010000035.1:4811-19863 GCA_964515765.1 uncultured Methanospirillum sp.
TATCCCGGTCCTGGTAGCCATTAAGATAGTATTTTCGATATCAAATACACTTTTTGCAATGTTGAGATCATTGATTGTCAGGATGGATGGTTTGATCTCAATTGAATGAAGATCGGCATGAACACATCCGGAATATAGTGATCTGCCTACCCAACCGGATGGTATCTGATCACACCAAAAATCAATAATTTTTCGGACCACTTTCTGGTCGCCAGGCCATATACCATAGGTGTCCCAGTCTGGTTCAAATAATACAATCTTACCAGATGTCCGAAGTACACGGGTCATTTCCCGAATAGCACCAGCAGGGTTTTTGGTATGTTGCAAAACCCGGTCAGTCCTGACTCCATCAAATGACCGATCTGTAAAGGGGAGGAATATCGCATTACTCATCATGAAGTGAGGCGAAGATGAACCAGATAATGCATTATCTCTTGCAGAAACCAGCATTGTGTTGCTGATGTCAATACCGACAACCTGACCATCAGGACCAGCCAGTTCTGCAATTTTCCATGCATCAATGCCATTTCCACAACCCACTTCAAGAATTGTGTCTCCAGAATGTATTCCTAATTCAAGAAAACTCTCCTTCTTTCGCTCCTGGAAAAAAGGTAAGGAGTGAATTAAATCAAGATATTGAACAAAGGATTTGCAATCTGTTGTGGTATCCACTTTCGCAAATCCTGAAGCAAATGATCCCATGATTGATGAGGATGAATATTGGTAATAAGGAAATTTGATTGTATGCATTCCGTATCTTTCGAATAACAAAAAATCAGGAGTTGATTTTTTCTGCAAACGTACTGATCTGCTCAAATGTCACTTCTCCATGCGGATCGCGTGGGATACCTAAATCTGTGGCGATAACCGTTTTTGAATACTGAACTCCGGATTTTTTTAGCACATCACAGGCACAGCAATCCTCACATCCGACTATTGCATAGACGGGTCGTTGTGTTTCCGGTTTGTGGACTGATTTCCCTTTTTCAGCCTTTAACCAGGTATATTTACCAGGAAAACGACGAATAAGGAATAAAGCTGCCTGGGTAGTCAATTGCCCTACATTACAAAATCCGGAGCATGTCGCGAGAACTACCGGACCGGATTCTGAGCAGGTTGAGGATGAATGAGAAGATGACATCATCATTCCTCCTGTTTCATCCACCTGTAGTACTGAGACTTCTCGTCAGAATTCTTATTCATCCAGCATCGACACATCATAGGGAAATAATTCTCAATCCCTTGATCTCCCATTGTTCTTCTCCAATGGGACAGGCAACCAGATCTCATTTTCAGCATACACCATATCATGATGATACTTACGAGAACTACTAGAAATAAACCAATGGAAAGAAGAAACCAGAGTAATGATATCATACAAGAATATCAGCAGAAGGATAGATATAAGTAAAAGTCAGATCTCAGATTTTTGTGAATTGTCACGAGCAAAGTCAATCATGAATGAAATTGATAGTTATTCTTTCGAAATGAAATTATCAATCACTCATAGTCAGTCCAAAATTATTTGAGATGCTCATTTTATATACTTTTAGGATCCACTTCAATAAATGTTGAAACACTCTGATGTAATATCAAACAAGGTTGAGATGAATTAATTATGCCATTTATGACACTAATCCCTGGATTTTCCCCGTATTTCATCATAGGTATGGTGATTGTCTGTGTAATCATTATCCTTTTGATGATGCGTATAATGCGAAAAATGACCATGCAGGGTGGATGTTGTCCCTGTTGCTGCGGTCATCAGAAAGAACAGAATAATCAAATACTGGAGAACCAGTGATACCGATGATTGATATCCTAACCGGAGCATTACTCCTGGGATGGACAACCCTTGTTGCATACCTTACTGAACACGTAGTTACCTGTCTGATTCCCGCTTTCTTTATCGCCGGAGCAATAGCAGCATTTATCAAAAAAGATGCCATTCTGAAATACTTCAGTCCGGATGCAAAAAAGTCAGTCAGTTTTGGCATAGCCTCAGTATCCGGGACTGTTCTTGCGGTATGCAGTTGCACTATTCTCCCGATGTTTGCCGGAATTCTGAAAAAAGGAAGTGGCATTGGTCCGGCGATTACGTTTCTATATGCCGGTCCGGCGATTAATATCCTTGCCATCGTATATTCCGCAAAAGTCCTTGGTCTTGACATCGGAATTGCTCGTGCTGTCTCTGCAATAGTTCTGTCAATCGTCATAGGTCTTATCATGGCAATGATCTTTCAAGAGCATGATAATGAAGTCCGTGTAAATGCCAAAAAGAACCCCCGTATCTCTTCCGGAGGTGAAGAACGACCAAAATGGGTCGTACTTGCATTTTTTATCTTCCTGATTGCCATCCTGCTGGTTGGAACTTCACAACTCGACGTCTTTATCCGGCTCCTGATCGTCTACTTCCTTTCTATGGCGGTTGCATTCCTGCTCATTTACTACTTTAGTCGTGACGAAGTAACCGAATGGGGGTATGAGATATGGGATCTGACCAAGAAGATCTTTCCTATCCTCGTGATTGGAACCTTTGCTCTCGGGGTGCTCTCCTACTTTATCCCTCCGGAGACCTTTCAGCCGTATATTGGTGATAATTCAATCGTCTCGAACTTTATTGCAGCCATTATCGGTGCAATCCTCTACATGCCAACATTACTTGAAGTGCCGGTTATCGGGACAACTCTTGGATATCTTTCCGGGAATATGGCAAAAGGACCAGCCCTTGCTCTCCTACTGACCGGTCCATCCATCAGTCTGCCCAGCATCATGGTTCTCACCCGGGTTATGGGAATCAAAAAGACCGGAGTGTATGCAGTGCTTGTTGTTATCTTCTCAACCCTCGCAGGATTCGTATTCGGGAACAGCGGGCTCTGATGAGAATGGCGTTTGATAAACCCTGTTGTCCGGCAGATGCACTCCGGAGGGTGAAGATGATCCTGGTAAACGGGATCCCAACCGGTATCACCATGCTGGATGAGATAATCGCTGAAGTAAAGGAGATGAATCTCACATCCGAGCAGCAAATCAAGGAGATCCTTCTAAAGAAGGTGAAGGTCTACAATTATATCTCCAAAGGGGCTGAGGAGATGTATGGAAAGGCAATATTGGCGGAGTATAAAAAATCGCTCGCTCTGAACAAAAGATGATATTCTCATACAACAAAACTATTTCAAATAAAGGTGAAATATGAAACTTGAAGTGTTAGGAACCGGTTGTACGAAATGCAAACGTATGTATGACAATGTGACTGAAGCGGTAAAAAAATCCGGAGTTCAGGCAGAAGTCGTGAAAATTGAAGCACTGGAGGAGATTGTGAGCAGAGGTGTGATGATGACCCCATCTCTGTTCCTGGATGGCGAAGAGGTTGTTGCCGGCCGGGTTCCAACCGTCAACGAAATCATGGAAATAATTCAGGAGAATGCATAATGGCAGAGAAGGCTCCATGCACGTGTGGAAGTAATGAGAAGAACCGGTTGATCTTCCCCTGCTCCGGACAGGCAAATACCGGGCAGGTATCAAATCAGGCTGCAATTCAGTTATCTGACGAGGGGTATGGCAGTTTTGTCTGTACTGCCCTGCTTGCGTCAGGATCTGAGTCCCTGGCTGAACGTGCCAGAGGAGTGCAGGAAGTTGTTGCCATTGACGGATGTGGGATGGATTGTGCACGGAAGATAGTGGAGCAGGCCGGAATCCCGGTCCACCAGCACCTGGTGATCACCGATCTCGGTATTGAAAAGAAGAGTGGTGACCGTTCATTTTCTCCTGATGAAGTTGAAGCAATCGTCTCTGCTGCATGGAAAGGAGAAGGAAAAAAAATGGAATCAGAATCAGAAAAGAAGACCTCTTCCGGCACGTGTGGTTGCGGAGGCAACTGCTCCTGATCTTTTTTTATGCACTCCGATTCTGACACTACTTTAGTGACCTGTTCGGGCATATCCAATACCGGCAAACTTACAACAAAGGTAAGTGAAACGCTCCACCGGAGATATCCAGACCTTATTGAATGTTTCCTCACTGCACGAAGCGATACGAAAAAATTACAAGATGTTCTCACTCATGCAGAGAGTATTGTTGTCATTGATGGATGTTCTGACTGTTGCGGGAGGAAAAAACTCAAAGAACATGGATATGATCCGGATATTCATATTATCGCCACCGAATGTGGTATTGTAAAGAATGGCATGGAAGATCCACGATTTGACGAGATTGAACTTTTGACATCCATTGTCAGAGAAAAACTCCGGTAGATTGTACATTTCGCGTTCAATCTTTTCCATACGCATACCTGTTTCACCATTCAATGGCTGAAAAAATTAGAATAATACATCCATCAGAATTATTATCCCCATACCGAGCATGATAACACCGATGATGATTCGAAGCAGACTCTTCCTTTCATCTCTCCATGAATTCAGTCTCTCCGGAGAGAGCCCGAAGATGACCAGGAGAAGTATTGCAATAAGCGGAAGAACTACGACGAAATTATATGCAAGAAGATAAAATAAGCCAGACTGGAAATCCTGATATATCATTCCAAGAATTGAGATGTATATCCCGACTGTGCAGGCCATACCATACAGACCGGTCAGGGCACCCACAATAAAACCTGCTGGAACACTTGCAATCTTCAGGTACTTTGATATGGAGCTCTTCTTTGATTGAGGGATAGAGAAGAGTGCTTTTGGGTTTTTTACGAGGCCATCTTTTATCTGGAACAACCCGGCTATAATGGCAATAAGTCCTGCCACGATGAGAAAAACCTGTGCAACTCCGGGTATCTGAATGACTGAGAAGATAGCAAATCCTGATAAAACTCTGATCAGGAAGAATGCACATATGTATGCCGAACCAACAAGAAGAATAGTCTTCCTGGAGTCTGATGCCATAAGTGAGACCAGCAGAAGAGCAAGAACCAGAAGACCGCATGGATTAAACCCTTCTCCAAGAGCTGCCAATAAAAGGATCACAGGATTGACCGTGATGGTTTCTGAACCTGGAGTACTATTTTCCTTAAATTCAGGTGCTCTATGATTCTCAACCTCCCCGGCTTTTTGCTCAAAATCTGAAAAAATCGCCTCCTCACCGATGAGTGCCTCCTCTCCAATAAAAACAACAGGAACGAATAATGATTTGTCCGGATGTATCTTCCTGAATGTCTCAAACAGGAGAATGTCATCCTGGTTGTCGCCGATATTGTGGTATTGGATACGAACACCCGGATGAGCTGTCTCAAATTCCTCAATAAAGGGCATAACCTTATGACATGAGGAACACAGGGGACTGTAAAAGAAATGAATCGCTGATGAATCAGAAGAGATTGTAGAGGAGTTTGAAGAATCTGCAGTACATGCTCCGCAGAAAAGAAGAAATAACAAGCAAAAGAATATTGCTCCGATATGTATCCTGGGTTCTGATTTTTTTATTGATATAATCATTTTCCTACTCTATCTTCTTTTTTTAAACATTACGTTTCTGGTTTGAGACCAGTACTGAGTATACCTAAGGATGATTCAATATTTATTGAAATATTGATTGATATAAATATATCGGGTTATAAATTGGTTTTTATAATCTCCCAGGCATCAGTCTCTTATGCAAGTACATCGACAGACCAGTACCTGCAATGGTAAACAGAATAAGAACTATAAAATCAATGATGATTGGGAAGAAGTTCGTATTCGTAAATGAATACCGGACAATATCTACAATATAGGTCAGCGGAGAGAACCAGGCTAACATCTGTCCCCAGGGAGGCATCTGTTCAAGAGGAATGAATATTCCAGATATAAAAACCAGCGGGAATTTCACCAGGTTTGAAATCATCATTATGTTTGAAGGCGTATTGGTTGGCATTGCAGCAAACAACATACCAATCGCTGCAAAACACCAGGCTCCAATGACAATCACACTGAGGAGAATGAATCCATGCAGAAGTGAGAGCCCAAGCACTATGCCAATGATTACCGTAATAAAAGTGATGCCAATGGAAAATAGTGCTGATGCCATCATATCACCGAATATCATCGCTTCTACGGTTATCGGGGTTGATGCAAGTCGCTCAAGGGTTTTTGCCGATCCTTCCCAGGGAAATATCGCCGGAGATACTGCTGTTGCTGTAAAGAAGAGTGTCATTCCGACAAGTCCTGCAATAAGAAAAGACAAAGGGATCTGCCTGCTCCCCATGAAAAAAGCAAGGAATAAAAATAATGGCATAATAATCCCAAAGATGAGGACCGGACCTTTCAAATAATAAATCCGGATATCCTTTTTTGTAATAGCCCATGCCCGTCGTATCTGTGAAGCAATCCCTATGATATGTATCGGACTCATCTTTCTTCCTCCCTGGTAAGCCTTATGAATGCTTCATCCAGGGTTGGTGCCAGTGTATTGAGAGTGACGATTACGGTGTTCTGTTCTCCAGAATATGCTACTATCGACCGAATCGCTGCATCTTTATCTGAAACAATTATCTGCCATTTATCTCCGGTTTTTTCTGCCCTGATAATTCCGGGAAGATCTCCAGGTTCTATGCTGGGAACGTCTTTTGCAAAACTCACTTCAATCCGATGCTCTCGGTCTATTGCTGATTTGAGTTTTTCCGGTGCATCAATTGCTATCATCTTCCCGGCCCTGATTATGCCAACACGGTTACAGAGCTGGTTCGCCTCTTCCATATTATGGGTTGTTAAAAAGATGGTCATTCCGTTCCGGTTCAAATCCCGAAGCAGTGAGAGTATCATATGAGTGCTTTGCACATCCAGACCACTCGTGGGCTCATCAAGAAAGAGGAGTTCAGGCTCATGAATGAGTGACATTGCAAGGATAAGGCGCTGTTTCATCCCTTTTGAATACGCTTGTACCTTCTGGTCCTTTCGTTCAATTAATCCTACCAGAGTTAATAATTCTTCTGTACGCTGTAATATTTTTGATTTTGGAAGATCATAGAGTTCTCCCATAAGGAACATATTCTGCTGTGCCGAAAGATCGATATACGCATTTGAAGTCTCCGGAACCACTCCGAATCTCTGTTTTGCATGAACCGGACTTTTCATGATATCATATCCAAGAATCGTCGCAGTCCCGCTGTTTGAAGGAAGCACTCCGGTAAGCATTCGTGTGGTAGTGGTTTTTCCTGCACCGTTTTGTCCCAGAAATCCGAATATTTCTCCCTCGCTCACTTCAAAGGACACATGGTCCACGACAGTATTCTTCCCGAATTTTTTTGTAAGATAGTCTGCCCGGATTACTTCTGTCATAATGTCACATCATACATCGTCCCGGATCCCAAGGATCATCATGCGTTTTGTACACTGAATACCCCGATATTCCTCTTTCCCTACCGAAACCAGGTACATTGGTTTTACTTCATGATTCATTGTGCCGGAAGTGATAATCCCCTCTCCTTCAAGAACAACAAATACAACAGCATACGGTTCAGGATGTGGTGGAATCACCTGTCCTTCTTCAAGACAAACGATTACGATGTTAGAACCGGCAGTCTTCATGATGTCAGTTTTCACCGGTTCTGACTCAGAAAATCGGGCAAATTCTTTGAGATTCATATAAACCCCCTCTCTCTGTATGCGATGCCAGGATATGAATGATTCGGGGAATCGGAGAGAAAGAAATATTCATTGATGAAGATGGATAAGAAGTTGCTTCAGAATTAAATAAATAAAAAATTATGAGGTTAATTTTCCATACAATCCAGTAAGATTCTGATTGTACATCTCTCGGATAGTCTCTTCATGATCGGCAAGTGGCTTTACCGGTACAAGATCCATGACCGCATCAGGAGTCAGGCCTGATTTCTGCATGGTCTTTACTGTTCCCTCTGCCATAGAAAGGACTGCATCAGTAGCATCTTTAGGATGAAGGCCGAATGTCTGTGCCAGACGAATGAGTTCAGCCAGCTGGAACCAGAGGTATGTCGGGCCCATTGCCGTTATAACTGCATACGCTTCAAGTGTCTCTTCTGCGACTTGTGGCATCTGTCCAAGCGGTTTTGTGAGATCAATAAATTTTTTCCTGACAACATCCGGACATGTTGGTCCAAATGACACCGGATTGTATCCTTCGTTCACATATGAGGCAGCATTTGGGATCATCCTGATGATTGGACGAGATGTTCCGGTGAACTGGTTGATAATTGCAATCTTTACTTTCGGAGCCAAAGATACGATGGCAGTCTTCTCTCCAAGGAATGGGGCAATTTTTTGAAGCATTTCTCCCACTACAGGAGGATGAAGGCTGATAAACAAAAAATCAGCTGTACTAATCGATTCATCAACCTGGTTTTTTTGTTCGATAGTAGGGAATTTTACTGCAAGATTTTTCAGGACATCGGGATTGGTATCGGTTACAATGATTCGTTCCGGAAGACAATTCGTTCTGGCAAGGCCTTCAAGTAGGATTCGGGTAACCCGGCCGGCTCCGATACAGGCGATAGTTGTTGTCATGGTTCTCTCACCAGTGTTTCAAAATTATTTGAACTCGCTGAAATATATAATCTGCGGAGGTAAAAAAATTGTTGATTTATTATCACTATTCAGTCTCATTAGGCCAGGGCCATATTGTAAGAGAGTAGTGACTTGCCATAAAATATTGGTTTTGTTGGGTGGCTTTCCACCGATTCAACTATCGAATTTTCATCAGGATTTGTGCTTTTTGACGCTGGATACTAATTGATCAATTCTCTCATGAAGATGATTACGATATGCTATTATTTCAAGAGAACAGGTCCATAATTTTCATTTTGGGTTTTTCTGGAAAACCCACTTGTTGTATTACCGATTATGCTCATAATGAAAGGAAATTCCTCTTTACATGAAATTTTGAGACATCTGACTGATATTTGAGTCTATTGTAAGGGGAGCGGGTAAAAGTTACTGATACTTGCGGATAGTTATTCCTGAAACAATACTTTACCCAGCATCAATAAATCCACGTACCGACCGTCAATAAAGAAAGCCTCTCTTTTTTTCCCTTCCAGTTCAAATCCAAGCTGTACATATAACCTGATAGCCCGGGGATTGGTATCTGCGACCATACATTCCATTCGTCGATATCCCTTCTTCCTGACTTCTTCCTCCAAAAACTGTATGGTTTTCGTGCCGATTCCCTTCCCCCAGTATCCAGGTTCAATATAGAGGAAAAAAGTCGCCGAATGAGAGAGTCTGGTCCCTGGAGGTTGTGCATAATACCCTGCTCCACCAATTATCCGGTCACCGGTATGAATCCCCCACAGAGATACAATCCCATTCTGGATATACTGCCACAGGGCCAGAGTCGTTTCCATCGGTACCGGCGGGATCGTCTCAAAATGTTCAGCTATCTCTGGCATATTGGACAATTCATTAATTCTGCCAAGTTCTGACTCTTGTATTGGCAAGAATTGTATTGAGAGATGAGATGTATTGAACATGATAATGTGTATGATCTCTTCGAAAAAAACTATACCTATAGAGGAGCCTTATACCATGGAATATACTTTTTCTCAAATCGATTATCCTAATCCTTGTATCAATGCACTATCCATGACGCCATTTTTCAGATAGCAGAGAACAACTGCTTATCATATCTATAGCACTCCGGTTGTAAAATTAAAACAGATGAGAGAACCCATCAGAAATAAATATATATTCAGATCAATCTGAATTTTCTGATAACCTTAAATATTCAGAGAACCCACATACAAGAAGAGCGTATGGTAAAAACAAAAATCGATGCGAAAAAAAATTCTGATATGATTGGATGCAGTTGTGGCCCGAAGAGCCACTGTACTGTGGAATCCATTCTCACTGTTGATGAGAGGGGACAGATGGTTCTGCCAAAGGATGTCAGAGAACGGGCAGGCATCAAACCAGGTGACAAACTGGCTCTTATCAGCTGGGAAAAAGAGGGAAGCATCTGCTGTCTTGCTCTCATGAAAACAGAAAACCTGAGCGGGATGGTCAAAGAGGTTCTGACTCCACTCATGAACGATGCCGGAGCATAACATGGAGTCATCGTGTTGTTCCTGTGCTGGTCAGGCACCCTGCTTCTGCACTATCCCTGCAGTCACAAGTGAAATCACCACCGCCAACCGAATCGATCATTTCCTGGCACGATGGGGATACAAACGGTCAGGACACCGGGTCAAACCAGGGCTTTATCAAATCGGAAACCCCGGTGCTGACGCTCCAGTCTTTGCATCTGCCAACTATTCGCTCAGTTTTGATGCACTCCGCTCAAATCTCAAAGGAATGGATGCCTACATCCTTGTTCTGGATACCAAAGGGATTAATGTCTGGTGTGCAGCGGGAAAAGGGACCTTTGGAACTGATGAACTGGTACGAAGAATCGAATCCACCGCACTCGGTCAGGTTGTCTCACATCGGACGATCATTGTTCCCGAGCTTGGAGCTCCGGGGATTGCTGCTCATGAAGTAAAACGCCGGAGTGGATTTACGGTGAAATATGGTCCGGTTCGGGCAGCAGATCTCCCCGAGTATCTGAAGATCGGACATGCAACTCCGAAAATGCGCCTGGTTACTTTCCCACTGCAGGATCGTATTGTTCTGGCACCGATGGAACTGGTCCATATTGCTCTGCCGGCGATAATCATTACAATTCTTCTTTGGCTCTTGGCTGGTTATCTGGCTGCTCTTGCAGCAATTACCGCTGTCATCGCCGGTACAGTTCTGTTTCCCCTTCTGTTACCCCTCCTCCCGACCAGGGATTTCTCAATGAAAGGGCTGATATTAGGAGCAATTGTTGCAATTCCCTTCTCAATCACATATGCAGAAACGCCCGGTCTTCCGGAATGGGCATTGTATGCAGGTGCTCTTGTCCCTCTCCTGATCATGCCCCCGGTTGTTGGCTATCTGGCCCTGAACTTCACTGGATCGACTCCGTTCACGTCACGGACCGGAGTGAGAAGAGAGATCTTCCGGTATATTCCGGTCATGACTGGTATGGCTGCACTTGGAGGAATTATTGGAATTGCTCTGGGAATTTTCCGCCTGACAGGAGTGATATGATGTTCAATTCGTACCTGGAAAACACCCTGCAGTTTCATGAAGATAAATGTATCAACTGCAAACGCTGCACCGAAGTCTGTCCACACGGAGTCTTTGCTGATACTGGGAGTCATGTGACACTTACAGAGCCCACCCGTTGTATGGAATGTGGTGCCTGTGCTCTCAACTGTCCGGTCCAGGCTATTGAAGTGCAGAGCGGAGTCGGATGTGCCTGGGCAATGATTAGTGCTGCTTTACGAGGAAAGGATATGGATAGCGGGGAATGTAGTTGCGGTGGTGATGCAGGGTCCTGTTGTGGCGGTGAGACAGAGGGAACGTCATGTGGGTGTGGGCAGGAATGATACATGAAAAGAATTAGGAAACCTTTTTTTTCTCCTGAAATTTTCAGGATTCTTTTTTCGTGAAGAATTACCATCGATACTCTGACTTTCATCATGAACAGTACGTAAAATTTCTTCCGGGTTTCAAGAATCCGCCAAATTTACCTTAAACAGACATTAAGCCATAGATTTATCCAGAAAACGTGTGACATTTCATCATGCTCACTTTTATGTGATCAGCCATTGATGGCTAACATATACAGCTGATGGATCACCGGAGGCTGGCACAATTACCAGGACGTGTTACTGATGTCTGAACTCCACAAGAAGATGATCAAAGAGGCCATGGCAGCTCAACATGCCGATGTAGAGACGGTAAAGAAAAAACGCGGGGAAAATTTTGTGATTGAGGATGCACAACCCTATCTTGACGCTGTGCAGAAGATGAAGCCCGCTGCAGGTCAGTCCCCGTCGGTATTTCAATTACACACCGAATCTGTAAAAGCACATTTTGAGATTCTAAAAGGCCTTACGAAAACTATCAGACCCGAGGATGATCCATTCGTAGAGCATTATCAGACTCCGGTCATTCTGGAAATTCTGTGCAAGGAAGATCACAAATTTGCAAAAAGTGTTGAGACCTTTGTTGGAGCAATAAAAAAATCTGAGTCACTTATCGGTCGTGAATCGGCACGGAGATATGGAGGGTTTTATGGTCCGACATGTGTTGTGGATTTTGCCCTCATTCCTGGTTCGACCAGTAATGTTGTGAACCGGATTCTTACCGAGACCAACATTCCGGTGGATCATAAACAGGCAATTCTCGCGGCAAAGTCATGGGGGATGAACACATCGTATGGTATCGGTGATGTGTTTGCTCATGAAGTCGAGAAGGGTGGATCGCTCACTGAAGCGGTGAAAAAAGAAATCGACATGCTCCAGGCGATTTATGAACACCCGGTAAAGGCGCAGGCTGAACTTATGGATTCTGTTGGTCAGAAATCCTTTGATCACCGGAAATACATGGAGTCATACCGCACAAAGATGGCACCCGTGGTGAAGGCAGCCATGGAGGAGGGTGTTCATTATGGGAATATCGTCACTATTCCGGCGTATTGTGTCGGTGACATCGCCCATCATATCTCGCAATCAACGTTCAATATGTGCAAGGACGATGTTGTCATGGCTGCCATTGAGGCTACAACGGCGGTGATGGAATCTACCCTGAAGAAAGCAGAAGGGAAGATTAAAAATGAATATGACCTTCTTGGTCTTGCAACCGGTGCTTCTGCTTCTGCGGCTGAATATATTCTGGAACTTGATGGATTCAACGCGATTATGATCGTGGATCTTCTGACGAAACGGTACCATAATTATGTTCAGCTCTATCCTACCCGGAGTGCTGCAGTAGAGCTCCACAACTGTGATTTCATGGACATGATTTACCGGGGATGGAAATACCTGGACAAAGCACGTCGGATGCAGAGTAGCGGCGAAGGAATCCCCTCTCCGAAGGTAGGTGGATTCCCTGTTGATCTCTCACCGATTCATAAAAATGATGTTCTCATGAACCCACAGCGGTATGCATATCCGGCATGTGCCATGACCGTTCGCATGTCTGCCATGATGCGGCTTGCCGATTATCCCTGTCTCCTGACCAGTGAACCGGTAACAGCAACCCTGATGACAAATATTATTGCCCTTCATAAAGAAACGGTTGCAGCTCCGGCACGGATTTGCAAGGATTGTGCATCAGCTGCACTGATGGATTTCCGTCATTGTTATTGTCAGTGGAAAGAAGCCGTTTAATCAGACAGAGGTTGAGAATGAAGTGTTACGTGTGTGCAAAAGAAGGAAAGAATACCGATGCAGTTGGGATCTGTATTGCCTGCGGAATGGGGCTGTGTATGGACCATATTATCCGGGAAGATATTGATCTCATGGAGGGTGGCTATCCCTTTCCGGTAAAAAAGAGCGGAAAACGATTGCCCAGAATTCTCTGTCAGGAATGTGCTACTGCATATAAGAAGGAGTAATCATGTCACTGTTACAACGATGTGTTGCAGAAGGAGTGGGAACCGGGATTCTGGTATACTTTGGTGCCGGTGCAGCGGCTATGACCCTGATGATTGCACAGGGTACAAACCCTGCTACCGATTTTAATATTGGAATCGGTGCACTTGGCGGCCTTGGTGACTGGTTTGCTATCGGTATGACCTTTGCCATTGCCATCGCCGGGTGTATCTATGCTCTTGGGAGAGTATCTGGTTGTCATATCAATCCGGCGGTGACCATTGCCCTTGGGGTAACGAAACGGTTTCCAGCAGGGGAGATTATTCCGTATGTGATTGCACAGTGTCTGGGTGCAGTTCTCGGAAGTCTGCTTTTTGCAGCTACCGTTGGTATGGATGCGGTCCTGGTTGGAGGATTAGGGGCAACTGCACCATTTCCAGGAATATCGTATGAACAGGCTATCCTGGCAGAGGCTATTGGAACATTTTTGCTGATGCTCGTGATAATGGGGGTTGCTGTTGATAATCGTGCTCCACCTGGATTTGCCGGGTTAATTATTGGTCTAACCGTCGGAGGGATAATAACCGCCACAGGGAATATTGCAGGAGCTTCTCTGAATCCGGCACGTACCTTTGGTCCATATCTGGCTGATCTCGTTTTGGGAGGGAAAAATTTCTGGATATATTTCCCCATCTATGTGATCGGTCCGGTTATCGGGGCGGTTATTGCAGTGTTATTGTATTCATACCTCACTTCAGAGATTGAGGGGAGTGTTTAACTTCTCCTTCAAAACAAATTTTTGTAAGATTAAAAAAAACTTTTTTAGAGATTGGTTAAATCGCCTTCAGATACTGAAAATATGGGAGAGATCTGGATCCGGACAAGCAGTATACTTATGAATTTATCCCTGAAAGAAGATCCTTTCCATGATAGTTTATTATTCACATTATTGTACCGTGCATAACGAAAGTATCGTTTCCTCAAGAAAACAAATCCCCCTCGATTGATACAATCATAGCCGATAAAATTTCGGGCTTTTAACCTTATTGTACAAAAGGCTAGTATGTATGCTGAAGTATTGTTGATAGGGATATATTGAAGTATGTCTAAAACGAGCTTCTGATGAATAGTATGGCAGGATTAATTTTAGATTTTTTAGAGTTTCTAAAAGAATACAAGGTTGTTGCGTTGGCTGTGGCGTTTATTATTGGTGCTGCTGCCACTGCGTTGGTAAAATCCCTGGTTGATAATATAATTATGCCCTTTGTCGGAGTACTGGTTCCCTCTGGAGATTGGGAGACAGCCACTCTGGCACTCGGCCCGGTAATTCTTGGAATTGGGCCGTTTTTCGCTGAATGTATAAACTTCGTTATCATCGCGGCAGTAGTTTTCATGATAGCAAAGTACGTGATGGGTGAAGAAAAAGTAGAGAAAAAGTAAAATTACTCATTTATCACAGAGTTTGTCGATTGTTTTGTGTGAATGAATAGGCTCTCATGGGCCATTTTTCACAATTTCT
Organism: uncultured Methanospirillum sp.; assembly: GCA_964515765.1. Lineage (GTDB taxonomy): Archaea > Halobacteriota > Methanomicrobia > Methanomicrobiales > Methanospirillaceae > Methanospirillum. Next base: position 19,691 of record CAZEWE010000035.1, read on the forward strand.
GTTTTTTTAGAACCATCAATTAATATCTAAAGAAGTTCTTTTCCATATTACAGGTATTGATGATATGCTGCTGAAAAAGAAGCTGCTGCTAACCATGATAAGTCTGGCAATTATACCCATTGTTATCCTCGGAATAATTGCAACCATCAGTATCGCGGGGATTGGTTCTGACA
>CAZEWE010000036.1:0-19539 GCA_964515765.1 uncultured Methanospirillum sp.
GGGACCCCTGGGCCTCCTCAACCAGTCTGATAATCCGGGCAAGCATCGTGTCAGAACCGACCCTTGTAGCTTCATAGTTCAATGTCCCGGTCGTCACCAGAGTTCCCCCAATAACTTCCTGGCCGGTTTCCCGCAATACAGCCAGTGGTTCTCCGGTCACCATGGATTCATCCACATAACTTGACCCTGATACAACCACACCATCAACCGGAATTCTTCCACCAGGCCTCATCCGAATGATATCACCAGGGATCACTTCCTGAACCGGAATATCTTTTTCAGTTCCATCACGGATAACCGATGCAGAATCAGCCTGCAGACCAATCAGTGATGTTATGGCTGATGATGTCCGTCCCTTGGCTCTGGCTTCAAGATATCGGCCAAGAGATAAAAATGCGGTGAGCATCAGGGCAGTCTCATAGAACAAAGTGCTCATATCAAGAATAATGGAGAATGTCCCGAGAACACTGGCAAGATATGCAACCGATATACCCATTGCATACATGACATCCATATTCAGGGTTTTATTTCGAAGAGCACCAAAAGCGGCACGAAATATGGGGGCACCGAGCCAGAATAGAACAGGTGTTGTGATAAGAAACTGAAGATAGGAGATCAGATGCATATCATGACCCGGAATATACATCATTCCCATGAGTATCAGGGAGAGACCAAACCCGATAATGATCTTTATTAGTTGTAGTTTCAACTCTTTTTCCCGTAATTGTTCACCCTCATCTATCTCATCATGGTCAGTTCCAAGAAACTGAAAACCGGCATTATGAATTGTATCTCTGATTTTTCTGATATCCACGAGTGAAGGATTGTATGTGATATATGCCCGCTCATTCGCCAGGTTAATGTCTGCTGAAATTACCCCATCAAGCGCCTGCAGGGCGTTGGTAACAGTCTTAGCACAGGAGACACAGGCCATACCACCAATCTTTACGACTGTCTTTTCCAGGGTGACAGAAAACCCACTCTTCTCCACCGCACCGGTCAGATCTGTAAGCGATACCTGCGATGGATCATAAGAAACCCGTGCTTTCCCTGTTGCAAGGTTAACCTTGGATTCCATCACACCGGGAGTTGAGGACAGACCCTTTTCAACAGTAATAGCGCAGGTCGCACAATGCATCCCGGATATCTGCAATTCAATCTCTTTCTTCTTCTCCTCCGCCATACGAGAACCTCCTTTCGGATTAGGTTTTTCGTGAAGATACAGAATACCCAAAAACTCATTTTGGGTAATAACACCAGATGATAATGTATGATCCTTTGTGCAGCACAAATATCACCCTGTTGGAATGATCCGGTATCGGGTTTAAAAAAGATGAGACGCTATGCTGCTGAGGCAGTTGAGGGTGATGCTGAGCTGATTGCATTTCCAGAACAGAACATGACCGGTTGGGACCCGCATGACACATCTAATACAACAGATGAAACAGGAGATCTGATTGATGAGATGCGGGAAATTGCCCGGGAGGTGAGTATCGGCATTGTTGGATCATACCGGGAAAAGGGAGAAAATAAGCCAAAAAATACCTGCATCGCCATCGGGCCTGATGGTCGGACCCTTGCAAAATATTCAAAAATTCACCTTTTTTCTCCCGCTGGAGAAGATCTTAATTACTCACCTGGCACAGCACTGGGAACCTTCACCATGAACTCCTGTGCAATTGGTCTTGCAATATGCTATGATCTCAGATTTGCTCAACTCTTTCAGGTATACCGGAATATGGGAGTCCACCTCATGATTATTCCTTCAGCCTGGCCCTCCTCCCGGATGAAACATTTCAATCTGTTTACTACAAGCAGAGCAGCAGAATTTCAAACCTTTGTTGCATCAGTCAATACCGTCGGTACCACTCCGGTTGACACCTACTCAGGAGGGACCTGTATAGCCGGTCCTGATGGAGCGGTCAGAGCACGGGGAAGTGATCTGGAGGAGTTAATCTTTTACGATATTCATGAAGAAGAAGCAGAAACCATAAGAAAGGATTTTCAGGTTCATCAGGATTATGAGAAAACCGATTATTCCAGATTATGAGTCAGAAAAAAAGGTGATTACAATATTAAAATCAGTTCACTTACTGATTCATCATATTCATCATCACCAGGGAACCTGACCTGTATAAAGGTGGTTGTCGATCCACCGCTGGCGGTAAATTTAAAAAACCCTTTATCGTCTGTAGTTGAGATACCAAGAATAGAAAAGTCGCTTCTGGTTCCTACCCGGTCGGAAGACTCACAGATTACCTTTTTTCCTCCCAATGGGGCTCCATTCTCACCCATCAGCTGACCACCAATTGAGACAGCCTGACCAGGGAATGGATTTGATGGAGAAGCCTTTGCGGTAACTTTTGTCTTTGACTTGGCCACCTGGGGAGTGATTCCGGTCTGTACCTTCGGCTCATTTGAGATATGACCTGGGACAATCTCACTTACCGTTCCATCAAACTGTGAATTGCCATTGTATCTTACTCTCAGGAATTCAGGAGGAGATGCTGCAGGGCGGAAAAATGAGTAGGCCCCTTCAATATCTGTTGTTGCGACTGCCATGAACTCATATTCACTTTCCGGGTCATTTTCCTCCAGCCGTTCAAGGGAGACTTTCTTATTTCCCATGATCGTGCCATCTGCATCGGTCAGTATTCCTTTTACCGTAAAGGGGAGATTTTCACCCGGTTCAGCAGGATCTGTACTGATGGAAAGCTGGGTCTGGACTTTGTCAGCAAAAACACCGGCCCCACACCCACAAAAAACTAGGGCAACAAGGGTGATCAGGATCATCAAAGAAAAACGTAGTGCAACATGTGACTGCACTGGTGAACACGTCATACCTATATCTGATACTGCTTCCATTAACAGGATTCCCATCAAAAATTATTATATAAGTTTTACCACATCGTGTTTTGGTTCCATTGCCTCGCCTGACCGGAGCATGGCTGTAAGCTGGCGTTCAACCTCATCACGGTCAAAGCCCTGCTGACGGACGAGTTCTAAAACATCAGGTTTGTGGGCCCGGCCATTCTCATCCGCAATATCCCGTATTGCCTGCTTGATGGTTCTGATGAGATCACGTTTGCTCTTAGACACCCCGGTTGCAAGCATGTCGATATCAAATGAACCACTTGAAGGATCATATGCGACCTGCCGGAGACAGGTGTCGATGATGGTAATGACCCGGTCTGCATCACTCTTCTCAATGATTGAAGAGAGTCTGATCCGGGCTGATGCTTCTGCCAGCCGGACAATCGCCTCGAGCTGTCGCGCCGTCACAGGAACAGGTTTATTTGCATCCGCAAGGTCACGAAGTTTCATGTAATATGCAATCAGTGTCTCGCGGGCTTCATCTGAAAGCCGGGGAAAACAACTCCGTTTCGCATAGGCCACATATTTCCTGAACATCGCCGGATCGATCTCCGGTGTGACCGGTTTTAACTGCTCGGTGATGTACTCTTCATCCACCCCGGGGATTGGCTCGCGGTTATGCTGGGCGATAAGTTCTCCAACACTATGAGCTTTAATGATATGTTCTGCAATTGCCAGGTCGCGTTCATGCTCGGGTTTATCAGTCAAAACAAAGAGGAGATCAAATCGCGACAGCAGGGAAGGAGGCATGTTAATCTGATCCCCAATCGGGACAAAATCATCAAACCGTCCGTACTTCGGGTTTGCCGCACCAAGAAGGGCGCATCGTGATTTTAACGTTGCAGTAATGCCTGCCTTTGCAACAGAGATGGACTGTTGTTCCATCGCTTCATGAAGAGCACTCCGGTCATGCTTTTCCATTTTATCCATCTCATCAACACAGGCTACTCCCATATCTGCAAGAACCAGTGCACCGGCTTCAAGAGTCCAGCGACCATCTCCAAACTCATCTTTGACTGCAGTGGCAGTAAGACCGGCAGATGTTGTGGATTGTCCTGAGGTATATATTGCCCGGGGAGAGAGACGGACAACATACCGGAGCATCTGAGACTTCGCAATACCCGGATCACCAATTAAGAGGACGTGAATATCACCACGAAGCCTGCTCCCATCCGGCATCTCCTTTGCAATTCCTCCAAAGAGCTGGAGAGCGATTGCATCCTTGACATCATCAACTCCATAGATAGTCGGGGCAATTGAGTGGGCAATCTTCCGATAGATATTTGGATCATTCGAGAGAGCGATGATCTCCTTTTCATCCTCTTCGCTGATATTCACCTCTTCAAATTCTTTTTCTGCAACTTCAATGGAGTTACATTCCACATAAATATCAAATATCGTGGATTTTGAACCATACGAATTTCGCTGTATCGAACGGAGAATTCCATTAACAACGATCCGGTCACCAGGCGCAGAAGTCCCACAGATATCATCGATCACATCAAGGTCAATAGTCTGGGGCTGTTCACCCCCACGGAGTCCTTCTGGTGACTCCTGAATACGAAGTTTTTGAGAGTCAACAAATCGTGAAAACCGGGGAATGAGCTCGAGTTTCTTCTGGGTACATCCATCTGCCTGACACCCGTCCGGCTCGACAAACGGACCATATGACTGTGCTTTGACTGTTCGATGACCGGCAGGACACCGGAATACAGCCAGGGTAATTCGTGGCCTGACTTCAGTAGTCTTTCGAAGAATTCCTTCAACACTGATGAACTTCCCGATGTGATCGGATCGGATTTCCCTGATTGCTATCTTACGGGGCAGATTGGTAAACCTGACATTGATATCCGGCTGCTCATCTTTCTTTCTTGTTTTTACAAGACGGTGAGTCCGGATGGCATCTTTAATATCCCCAATCACCTTTCCAGGGTTTTCCAGGAGTTCATCAGCTAATTCAGTCCCGGTCTTTCCAAAACTCTCGATGTCGCGGTAATTTATATAGAGCGATCGGGTGTAGGGATATTCACGGGATAGTTCATCCAGTTGTTTTTTATATCGTGTCTTGAGAAACCGGTGCCAGTCTGCATCACGGTCGGTAATCTCAACCGAATCTGCATCTTTACCTGAAACCATGAAAATCAGAATTATTGTGCTTTTTGTTCATGAAATGAGGATACCTATTTGATCTAAAAGATTAAGAGAGTTTTCGAAAATGAACCTGAGGAACAGTCAGGACAAAACAGGCCCCTTCTCCCTGCTTTCCATTTTCAATAATTGAAATTTCGGTGATTGAGAGGATCTCCCGTACCAGGAAAAGTCCAAGTCCCGTATTCTTCCCATAACCGCGCCCGAAAATCTGCTCTTTATCCCCGTCTGCTACTCCGGCACCATCATCAGCGATATAAAGTTCCAGGATGCCCTCTTTCTCATCTGCACGGATGTGGATAGTGGTAACATGCTCACCATGACGGAGTGCATTATCAAAGAGATTATAAAATACCTTTTCAATCAGGGGATCGACGAAGATCTCATAATGAGCCACTTCAGGTTCTACTGTTATGGTTACCTGAGTAAAGGACATACTCAGTTTTTTAATTAAACCATCAAGCAAAATCCAGACTGCCCCTTTTACTCCCAGTTCTTCATAAAGTCTGGTAAACTCAATCTGGGCAGATAATCGGGAGAGAAGCTGTCCCTCACGTTCAAGATATTCCTGAAAGACAGGGTCAAGACTGTCCATCCTGGCAAGTTCATTATATGAAAGGAGAGCCATCATGGTATTTTTCATATCATGACGGGTAATAGAAGAGAGCAGACCAAGCTTCTTATTTGCCTGAGAAAGGGATAACTCGACACGTTTACGTTCTGATATTTCATTTTTCAGATCATCATTAATCCGGAGGAGTTCATTGTTTGCATCGCTTAGTTGATCATTTACTGAAGCAAGTCTGTCTTTTGCCTCATTCAATTCGTTATTTTTGGTGATGGCAATTTCATACGTAGAGAGAAGAATATTCAGAATCTTTTGACGGTTTGAGGTTATTACATGAGTGTTTCCAGAAAAAAATACTGAAACTCCGGGCTCTACAGATTCATCCGGATGAATGGATCTATTTGCCAGAATGACCTCTATCCGGTCAAGAAGATAAGCCGCTTCATATGGCTTGATGATAAAATTATCCGCTCCACACTCCAGACCGGAAAGGACATCACGGGGATCAAACAGCTGTGTCACGAGAATGACCGGGATATTCCGGGTCAAAGGATCGGCCTTTAATGTCTTACATAATTCATATCCGTTCATTTCAGGCATAATGACATCTGTCAGGACCATCGTAGGAACTTCTTTTTTTATCTCATCAAGTGCTTCCCTTCCGTTGTAGGCTACCTTGACTTTATACCCTGCTTTATCAAGCAGATGCCGCAAAATTTCTGCCTGTGTTTTACTGTCTTCAGCGATAAGTATTGAAATCGTTTCATTCTGATTATCAGCCATGAAAACCTCCTTCATGAGGAGAAGGATTTTCTGACATAGTATTCGTATCAGGCAAAATTACCTGAAATGTCGATCCACATCCGGTTCCTGGGCTTTTTACCGATACTGTTCCTCCATACAATGCGATGATACGCCGCACAATCGCAAGACCCAGTCCATGAGCACTATGGTCATGTCGTGATTCATCAGCCTTATAGAAATCGTCAAAAACCCTGCCGGTCTGATCTTTCGTAAGTCCTATTCCTGTATCCTCAACACACAGCACCTGCTTTTTCCCCTCATATTCACAGGTGAGAGTGATAGTCCCGTTATCTTTATTATACATAATTGCATTTGAAATCAGGTTTTCCATTACCGTCATTGCATGAAAATGAGACATCCGGATGCAGGTCCTTGGACGGACATAATTCTTCACCGTAATCCCTTTTTGATCCAGTAGATACGAGTGGTTTCCTAAAACCTCCAGGGAGATCAAATGGATGTCTGCACTGGTTTTCATATCCGAGAATGAATCCAGAGTAATATGTGACAATTTGAGAATACGTTCTACAAGGTGTTTCAGGACAGTTACATCTTTCACCAGAAGGGAGAGAATCTCTTTCTTCTCATCATCTGTCTCCTTCTGAAATAAATAGGGTAAAAATGCGTATAGCGGAGTAAGAGGAGTTTTTAAATCATGACCAATCCGGGTGATAAGATCTGTTCGCTGCATCAGGAGGTGTTCAACGATCTCGTTCGTCACCGATAATGCCTGAGTTCGTTCTTCCACAAGCTCTTCGAGGTGTGACGTAAATTCATTCAGTTCTCTGGTTGTTTGTTCGAGTTCGGAATTTTTCAGAGCAGCAGTCTGATAAATTGACATGAGAATGCGAAGGAGATCTTCCCGTGATGAACTGATGGAATACTCATGCCCTTCGTATATAAATGAGATACGATCAGAATCAACAGATCGTGCCGGTAAGGGAGGGGCATTTCTCTTTGCAATAAGTGATATTTCCCGGATAAGCTGATCCCTTCTTACGGGTTTTATAATAAAATTATTAGCACCACAACACAGACCCCTGATAATATCAGCAGGATCAGATAGTTGAGTTACAAAGATTATGGGAATCGTTGAAAACCTGGGGTCCTTCCTGAGCATATGACAGAACGTATATCCATCCATACCAGGCATGACAATATCCGTAAGAATCAGATCAAAGAACGTATGATCAAGAACTTCAAATGCAGATGCCGGGGAATCAACCCACTCTGTCTCATACCCTTCCTGGGTAAGATAGTGTCTGATAATGTCAGCCTGAGTCTTACTATCTTCAACTATCAGCACCCGGAACTTACGCGATTCTGTCACAAATGCCTCCGTTCCGATACTGATTGTAAAAATCTGGCAATTTCAACAGGTGGAAGAGAAAACATTCCCGCGTTTAGCAGTTCTGCTGCACCAGGCATCCCATATACAAACGAACTATCCCGATCCTGGATGATGGTGCACCCACCATTCTGCCTTATCTGAAGAAGTTCTTCTGCACCATCTGAACCCATTCCAGAAAGAAGAATTCCAAGAACATGCGGACCAAGATTTTTCGCTGCTGACCTGAACAAATATGAAACTGAGGGGCGGAGATTGTGTTCTGGAGGACTTATTGAGAAAGAAAAACTGATTTCGGGAGTAATGCCGGTATGTTTCCCGTCTGGTGCAACATATAAAATTCCCGGTTGCAAAATCTCTCCTTCCCGTGCTATCTGAACGGGAAAACCCGTAGACTCGGTCAGCCACAATGCCAGACCTTCTATGAATCCGGGGGACATATGCTGAACAAGAACCAATGGCAGTGAAAAATTTCGAGGAATATTTTTGATAATCTCCTGAATTACCTGTGGGCCCCCTGTGGAGGCGCCCATAACAACAACCCGTATCTCCTGGTGAATCTGAAATGGTATCGAGAGGTTTGAGGCATCTGCTTCTGAAGCGGTCAGGTGATGTGCTCTTCTTCGAATTACTTTAACTTCAGAAAAAGTCCTGATTGCAAACACGAGTTCTGAAGCAGCCTGTTCATAATCAGGATCTCCAAAAGCGGGGGGTTTTCGAAAAACGGCAAGGGCTCCTGCCTCGACCGCCCGGAAGGATGCCCGAATCTCCTCAAGATTATCAATACCACTGACGATGATGATAGGAACAGGTGTTCGTTCCATGATCTGCCGGGTTGTGGCAAATCCATCAAGATCCGGCATATTAATATCCATGGTAATAATGTCCGGGGAAAGACGAGAGGCCAGAATGATCGCCTCCTTTCCGTTTTTTGCTTTCCCAATCACAGATATATCCGGTTCCTTTTCCAAAATACTCTGGAGCACCATGAGAGTTACCGGAGAATCATCCACCATCAGTACCCGGATCATCTTCCTGCTCCTATCAGCCTGGTAATCACTTCAAGAAGGTTCCCCTGATCAAAACTGGATTTTATGATGTAGGCATTTGCCCCGACAGTAATGCCATGTTCCCGATCTTCCCTGGAGTCAAGAGAGGTAACCAGAATAACGGGAATATCAGCCAATTTCTTTTCAGAACGAATTTTTTCGGTAAGGACAAATCCATTCATTCTGGGCATGTCAACATCTGAAACCACGATATCTACCGGGAGCGTTTTGAGTCGTGTGAACGCATCAAGGCCATCCACGGCTGTTTCAACATCATATCCGGCCCCTTCAAGAATATTTTTCAGGAGCATCCGCGATGTTATCGAATCCTCCACGACCATGATCTTTCTCCTTCCGGATAATGAAGATGGCATTTCACGCTCCGATACTCCAATACGCGATTTCCCCTGCATCTCTTCAGCAATATCATCGACCTGCAACACCGGTACAATCTGGGTATTACTGAGAATAGCAACACCACTTACAAACCTGATGTCTTTTAGTTGCGGACCAAGATCACGAACAACGATCTCCTGGGCACCGCCAATCTGATTTACGATAAGACCAAACCGCCGGTTAGGAGTCTTGATTATTACAAGAGAACGGGCATCTTTCGCCTCAGGCGAGCCAGTTGATAATCCAAGCAGTGAGCCAAGCAGGGCAACGGGGATCGTCTGATTATCCAGATACAATACTGTCCTGCCCTCAATCGTGGTAATTTCGGATGCATCCGGAATCATCACCCGTTCCACCTCTTTTAGCGGTAAAAAGAATGGACGGCTTTCAACATATACCAGAATACCTCTGAATGTTGCCAGTGTGATGGGAACGTTCAGGAAAAAAGTGGCATTTTTACCAGGAACGCTTTCAACATCAACTATACCTCCCACCTGGTTTATCTTCTCCTGAACAATGGCAAGACCAAGACCTCTGCCTGATACCGTGGATATTTGCGTTGATGTGGTAAACCCTGACTGGAATATGAGCCGCTCTTTCTCATCATCTGTCAGGGCTTGTGCATCTTCCTCATCCAGTAATCCCTTGGCTAACGCAACTGTCACAGCTGCCTGAGGATCGATGCCTTTCCCGTCATCAGCGATAGTAATGGATACCTGATTGGCCCGGTTATGAATAATTTTAATAGATACGGTTCCTTCGGCAGGTTTACCCTCCCGTAATCTGATTTCTTCTGGTTCAATGCCATGATCCACTGCATTTCTGATAAGATGAATCATGGGATCTCTGATAACATCCAGAATTCGTCGATCTATTTCTATATCTGAACCGGTGATGGTCAGAGAGACCTTTTTCCCCTGTTCACGTGCAATATCACGGACCATTCTCGGGTAGGTGTCAGTCAGTGAGGAAAAGGGAACGAGAACAACTTCCCTGATACTCTCAATAAGCTGGGTGATTGCAGAATCCATCTCACTATGGTCCTGGGTCATAGCCTGAATGGTTGAATCAAGCCTGGTCTCACAACTCCCGATAGTATCACGGGTAGTATCAATAAAGAGAAGAAGTCTATCTAATAAATCGTTGGTTCCCTGGAATTGCCTTTTCAGATTCGCGACATCTCCTTCCACCCGGCTCAGGCTCCATCTCCATGTCTGCACGGTCCGAGATATCGATTTCAATTCAGAGAGATGTGATCCGGCTGACATTCGATAGGAAAGGAGGTCATCAGCAGTTTCATACAGGGATTTCAGACGTTCTTCAGAGATCCGGATTTTCGGAGCTGAAACTCCTTTTCCCTGCGGGGAAACCGGTACCGAATCCGGGGGAATTAGTTCAGGTCGCCCCTGATCCGGGGGTGAATCAGACTTACGAACAGGTTCCTGTTGAGGGGGAGGTTGTGGAGCCTCAACCAGTGGTGGGTTATGGGGAGACGGAACTGCTTTCTTCAACTTTTGTACAAGATGAGTTATCTTAACGGTTTTATCTCCGGCAAGAAGAGATTCAAGAGTGGAGATCACTTCATGGACCAGATCAAACTCTCCTTGTGTAAGGATCAAATCCCCTTTCCGAACGGAAGAAAAAACCGATTCAAGATGCTGGCAGACCGTCTCAATATCTTTTAATCCAACTGCCCTGGCTGCACCTTTCAGACTATGGGTTGCACGGTACACCGGTTCAATCTCTGACTGTTGCGTGCGGGAAGAGTCCTGCTCTATTACCAGTATTCCGGCTATTATAGCCTGAACATGATCTGATGCTTCCTCACCAAAGGTCGCAAGCAGCCGTGCAAGAAACTCCTCGTCCTGTAGATCCATGACTCTTTTCTCAGACCCTGAACCGTTCAGTAATCTCTTTCAGACTGTTCCCAAGATCATGGAGGTCACGAGCAGTCTTTTCTACCTGCCTGGTTACCTCAAGATTATTTTGAGCAGCCGTTCTGATGTTTTCCATGGCTATGGAGATCTGATCCATTCCCACCACCTGTTCCTGACTTGAGGCGGTTATCTGGATCCCGGCTCGTGCAGCATCTGATATTCCCTGATTCAGAACAACAATGGCTTCCTGTGCCTCCTTTGTCAGTTTCATACCGGTTGCAACAGTCTTGGTCCCCTGTTCGGTGGAGATAACCGTTGAACTGATTCCTCGTTGAATATCTGTCAGAATATTTCTGATATTTGTCGTGGCCTGTTTTGACTGCTCAGCAAGATTTTTAATCTCCTGTGCAACGACACCAAATCCCTTCCCAAATTCTCCTGCCTTTGCTGCCTCGATTGACGCATTCACTGCAAGCAGATTTGATTGTTCAGCAATATCTGTAACACTGGCGATAATTTCTCCGATGGCCTGACTTTGTTCAGACAGCCGAATAACATTCGAGGCTATTGAATCCATCTGCTGGTTGATGTGATTCATACCGGTAATGATCTCTTCAACAGAAGCCTGACCGTTTTTCACAACCTGGTTTACCGCCTGTGATTTTTCTGCAACCGCCTTGGCTTTCTGATTGGTGACTTCAGTAGTTTTTCTTACCTCTTCGACGGTTGCTGAGGTCTCATTGACGGCAGATGCAGTTTCAGCCGTACTGGATGATAACTGGGCGGTAACGGATAAAATTTCAGTAGATGCAGCTGAAAGAACATTCACACCCTGATATAACTCGTCATTCATGATCGTCATCATTCTGGACAGTTCGATGCCAATCCTGTTCAGGGCTTCTTTGAAGGTTACATATTCACCTTTCACATGCAGCTTTTCATCAACCCGTGCGGTGAAATTCCCTGCTGCATATTCACCGGATACCCGCATGGCCTCATGAACCGGTTCAATGACTGCATCAAGGGTATCATTGACACCTTCCACAATCTTTCGAAAGTCTCCCTGATGACGTAAAGGATCAGCCCGTGTATCAAGACGGCCTTCAACTGCTGCTTCTGAAAGCATGCGGACGTCAATTATCATCAGATTGACCGCTTCGATACACTGATTCAGATTATCTTTGATAGCATTGAAATCACCATTATACGAGGTGGTAATCAAAGAGGGAATATCTCCTTTAGAGATGCGATCTACATATTCTGCTGCAACATTCAAAGGACCAATGACAGCATCAAGGGTTGCATTCACTCCTTCAACGATTTTTCGGAAGTCTCCCTGGTGCTTTGTAGGATCTGCTCTGGTATCCAGTTTTCCTTCGACTCCTGCACGGGATAACATTCCTGCATCAGATACGAGGAGATATACTGCATCAATACAGGAGTTCAGATTATTTTTTATCTCATTAAAATCGCCGTTATATGAATCGGTGATTTTCGGAGGGATGTCGCCTCTGGAGATACGATCGACATACTCTGCAGCCATATTCAGGGGACCAATGATCGCATCGAGCATCTGATTAATTCCCCCAAACATATCCCTGCTGTATCCGGTATACTTGGAGGTATCTACCCGGTAATCCAGATTTCCTGCAATACCATTGGATATGAGGGATTCAATATCCCGGTTCCGTTCGTTGAGGATCACTACAAGATTATTCAAATTATTTTTTACTTCTTCAAAAGATCCGGCAAATGGTTCATCTATTGGTGAGGGGATAGTCCCATGTGTTATCTCATTTATATATTCTGCAGTAATACCCATCGGTCTGACATAGGCATCGAGCGTTGAATTCATCCCGGTGATAATTTTCCTGAAATCGCCTTCATGGTTTTCAGCATTAACCCGGTATGCCAGCTCACCTCTCACTGCAGCCTCAGAAAGCGTATGTGCATCATCTACCATGGTGGCGATATGACTGCCCATTTCGTTTACCGTCTTCCCAAGCACCCCGATTTCGTCATTACGAAACAGAGTTACTCGTGCAGAACTGTCTCCCCGGCCAATTCGTGCGGCAACATCCATAAGTTCAGTTAATGGGGTGGTAATATTCCGTGTCAGAATGAATGCCACGAAAAGAGAACCAACAATAATTACGGCTCCGATAAAGAAAATTATCATGAGAAGAGTATTTTTTTCTTCATCCGCCTCATTAATGGTTTTTTGTGCATCGTGAAGCAGTGAGTCTTTCAGGGAGGTAAAAGTCGCCTCAGTTGCACGTCTGGCTTGTGCATGTTCTCCCCCGTCCATAATCGAGACTCTCGCTTCCCTTTCTTTTCCACCCTTTTCAAGTTCGAATACCTGAAGAGCAGCTTTTTTATACCGATCCCACTGGTCCGAAAAAGTAAGGAGGAGTTGATATTGATCCTCACTCATTCCGGTCTTTTTCATCTCTTCGATGATTGGTTCGATCTTTTCTATTTCTGCTAAAAGTCGTTCATAGTCCTGATCACGCTCTTCAGGGATGGATAAGGATCGAAACACAAGAGCACGTATCGAATGAAGACCGACCTCCATGTTACCGACATTCATCAGAGGTATAGTCTGTTCTGAATAGAGCTGATCCACTTCAGCGGTCAGTTTATCCACACTCACAAGACATGTCACAATAATAAGCGACATGAGAATTATTACCAGGATAAAGCCTCCAAACAACTTTTTTCCTATGTTAATGTTATTTAAGAATGAACTGATGCTCATGATTCACCATATGAATAGTTGAGAATTTCTGTAACCGACAGCAATAATGGTATCTGCAGGTCCAAAGGTAGGGTTATGGGATGAGAATAGATTTCAACCATGATTATCGCCTTTTTTCACGCGAACGATCAACAACCAGCCGGGGATGAGTAAGAATTCCTCTGGTATTAATCAGGATGAGTGGTCCGGGAAATACTCCGGCCAGAAACTCCTTTCCAATACCTCGAATCGTGTCCGGAGGAGATGTCAGATGAGAAAGATTCTGCCATGATACACCATCCACCTGATCAGCGAGGACTGCAAATTCCATACCCTCACCAGAAAGAACGATGATTTTATTGTAGTCTGATAATCCTTTTCTTGGCAGATCAAAAAAAACACGTAAATCAGTAACTGATATTACCCGGCCCCTGATACTAATAATACCCAGAATAAAATCAGGAGTCCCGGGAAGTGAAGTTAAATGACGAAGAAGTGTTACTTCTCGCACAAACTCCATTGAAACGCCATACCGTTCGCCATTTAACATAAATGACAGGACTTCAATTCCCTCTCCGGCATCTTCTTCTTGTGTCAGGGGTTTTGCCAGGATGCGGGCACGATCCTGCAATATATCAGAGTAATCACGAGCATGCAGGGATAAGGTCTGTTCAGTCATAAAAAATCATCCCCCAAGAAGCATCTGAATCATATCTTTCATCTTCCGTGCAGGTATACCCTCCGTCTCTTCCATGATGGTATCTTCATCCTTTGATTCAAGAATATGAATCGCCAGTTCATAATGATGCCTGGCAAGATCAGGTTTTCCGGTCTTCGTATAAATCCCGGCAATAGCAAGGTGAGCCGGCAGATAATCAGGAAATGCATATAATGACTGTCGAAGAGACTGCAGGGAATGATCGTACAGTCCCTGTTCATCCAGCACGGCGGCTTTTAACAGATATGGCCGGGCGTTTAACACATCTGCTGCAATCAGCCGATCACACCAGCCAAGTGCCATATCATGTTCTCCATTTCCTGCATATGCTCGTATCAGGATCTCCATCTGTCTGCCCCGGTGGGGGGAAAATTGAAGACCAGATTTGGAGATGATGGTACCTGCTTCATCCAGACGGTTTTCTGCGATAAGTGTATCAAATTCATTATCATCAGGTTCTAGAAGAAACGTAACCGCAGAAGAATGACCCGGATTTTTCTCTACATCCAGATAGATGTCATCAGGAAAGTCAGGTATATCGGGAATATCCGGTTCATGTAACAGATCTCCTGCCAGTGCTCCGGTCGTATAATCTAATTCATCAATTAAAATTGAGTCTGATACGGATGGTAAATTTTTTTCTGCAGGTGGCGTGCTGTTCTGATCTATCTTTTCATGTAGAAAAACAGAGCCCTGGTGTCGCATTCTGATATCCGGACCCTGGACTATTCCGATTTCTTGTGGGGAGACAATGAGAAATCCTCCTGTCCGAAGGGAATGAACCAGACGGCTGACTACATCACCAGACTGTTCCGGTGAAAAATACATGAGGACATTCCGGCACAGAATAATATCCAGGGAAGATGGGCCCAGGGCATGGTAAAACGAGGTATCACGAATCAGGTTCATCCTGTCAAAATGCACCATAGTCCTGATTGAATCATCAATTTTCACCCGGTTGTCAGGTGTCGGAGAAAAATATGAACCGACCGGAATGATAGGATCATCTCTGAATGACCACCGGGAATAGATACCTTCCTGGGCACGACTCAACATCTTCTGATTAATATCAGTCGCGAGTAAGTAGATATCCCAGTCATCTACGTCCACCAGCAGGTACCGAAGCAGTATTGCAATTGAATAGGGTTCTTCCCCGCTGCTGCATGCAGCACTCCAGATACGAAGATATAATTTTTGCTCCTGTCTTCGTGACCTGATGAGATCGGGAAGTAAGGAGTCGCGAAGGTATAAAAAGAGATTTTTATCCCTGAAAAAATAGGTTTCTCCAATGGTTATGTAATTTACCAGGACTTCGAGGAAACGAGTTCGAAATGAAGAATCCTCTACCTGCTCAAGACAACTATCGACTGAAATTTTGAGATCAGTGCAGGCAGATGAGATATGACGGTTCAGATCATGGGTATGCCGGTCATCAAACAAAATACCAGTATGAGCCAGGATAATATTCCTGATGGTTCCAAGTGCTGCTTCATTCAGAACATCACTCATAAATCAATTTTATCCTTCAATGCACGGATCCTCTCCTGATCTTCAATTTGCACCAGGTCTTTTGGATGCGAAATGACCAAAAGACCATCCTCACACCGGTATATACCGCTCATGCCCTTCATACCCGGAGAGAGCTCTTCTGGAGAGATGACCTCATCTGCAAGATGATATACTCCGGAGATCGCCTCGGCAATAATCGCCATATTCCGTTCATCCTTGACGATTATGAGATAATCCTGAATGTCTGGTTGCTTCTCTTCAAGTGAGAGATATTTTCTGAAAGAGAAAACAGGGAGAACATCACCATGATAGTTGATCATCCCGACTATTCCGCGTGGGCAATCAGCGACAGGAGTTATGGCAACCATACGGATAACATGATCCAAAATGACGGCAGGAACACCAAACCGTACATTCCGGACAGTAAAAACAAGAATATCTTTTGATTCTTCAATGACTGAAGGTGAAGAAGTACCCGGGTTACCGACTGTTCCGACCACCGTACATCACAAATTTTGCGATAAGGGATTGCATCTGTATGTCACTTCCAGCTCCTTCTGACAACCGGAAATCAGTCTCTCCTAGTGAGTCAATCAGCCTGACCTTCACCGCTTCAGGGAGGTCACGCTTGACAACTGCACGATATAACTGACCGATGAGTTCCTGGGGAGCAATGCCCCGGTCATGGAGGAGAGCCTGAAGAGAACTCCCGGCTCCAAGAAAATTGCCCGCAAGACTGAGGTCAATCAGATCGTCAATCTCTTCCGGACGTGCAGTAGCTGTTATTGCAAATATCATATCAGGGCTTATCTCGCGACCAAGGATTGCAGCGCCCTGCAGTGCATTGATGGCTTTGCGCATATCTCCCTGGGCAACGTAAAATATTGCATCAATGACTTCATCTGTCACCGTAAGGTTCTGATCAGCACTAATTCGTTTCACCATTTCGGCTACAGCCTGTCGCCCAAGCGGTCTGAACCGGTAAATTGCACACCTGCTCTGTATCGGATCAATAATTTTCGCCGAATAGTTACAGGAGAGAATAAACCTGCAGGTCTGTGCATAGGTCTCCATTGTCCGGCGAAGAGCTGACTGGGCATCAGTTGTGAGGGCATCAGCCTCATCAAGGAAGAGAATCTTAAATGTCGACCCACCAAAGGGTGATGTCCGGGCAAACTGCTTGATCTGATTTCTGACAACATCAATCCCACGCTCATCTGATGCGTTCAGTTCGCGGAAATTCATCTGCCAGTCTTCACCAAAAAATTCACGTGCCAGAGCTACAGCAGCGGTCGTCTTCCCGGTTCCGGCATTCCCGGTAAAGAGCAGATGGGGCATCTCCCGTCTTGCAACGTACGATCGAAGCCTTTCTATTATCTCCTGTTGTCCGATGATATCTTCCAAAACCCGCGGCCGGTATTTTTCTATCCAAATGGCGTGTGACTCTTCCATCTTCCTAATATCCTCCGGACATAAACCTCAATATCACTTCAGGCACCCCCATCGGATCGGGATTGATGCCATTTCTTACTCTATATATTACTGATGTTCATCCGATATAGGTTCTTCAGGTTGATCTGAAGAAGACCGCCCGATGAGTATATCAGTGCATGCCTTATACCCGTCCAGTGCCCTGATGTCAGCAGGGTCAAGTGCCAGAGTCCGTTCATAACAGATACGTGCCGCTGACTCTTCGCCAGCCTGAAGTAAGGCATCCCCCAGATTTCTCCAGCCATCCGGGTTTTCAGGATCCAGGGTAGTGACACAGGTCAGACTTATCCGGGCTTTATCATAGTCTTCTGCATGGATCTCCGACATACCTTTTAATAGAAACGCATCTGACCAGTCGGGGTTTAACGAAGCTGCCTGTGCTGCATTAGCAGAAGCCTCAGTATACTGTCCAAGTTCAAAAAGGACACGTGCTCTTGAAAGCCAGATTTCTGCACTATCAGGTATGCTGGTTACGGCACGGGTAAAAAATTCCAGCGCCCGATCAGGATCTCCTGACTGTTCACAAGCCTGACCTGCAAGATATGCAAGGTGCCCGTCTGCAGGTTTTAGATCCACAAGCAGTTCAAACTGTTCTGCAGCCGAAGCATATTCTTTTATCTGAGCAAGCAGTGAAGCATACCGGAACAATACCTGATAATCCTGTGGTTTGCTCTTAAGAAGAGCAGATAATAAAGCCCTGGCATCATCAAATTGTTCAGCGTGAACCAGCAGATCTGCAAGCACCAAAGGGATCTGAGTTCCGGTATGCTGATTCATCCACTCATAAAGAAGCGAGACCGCCTTATCAACATCTGAAAGATGCCAGCCCCAAACCCGGGCAAGGGTTGTTGTCCAGAACGGATTATCCGGATCATCTGCTTTTTCTCTCTCACAAAATGCAGCCAGATCATCCCACCGGTGCAGGTGATATAAAGACCGTGCATATCCCTCTGCGGCATTCGCATCATCAGGACGCTCCACCAGAACAGAATCAAAAACATCCAGAGCATCCTCATACCGATTACATGCTCCAAGAACCCGGCCGTACTGAATCAGGATATCAGGTTCATCTGATAATGAAACTGCTTTTTCCAGGGATGTAATTGCCTCTTCATGGCGGTCCATCGTACTATATACCAGGCCGAGCAGCAGATGAGGAAGGTGACTGTCCATATCAAGTCGTGAAGCCATACGGAAGAATGATACAGCCATTGGGAGATCATCACGTGACAGATAGAGCATCCCTTTCTTCAGCCAGGGAATAACTTGTTCAGGGTCGATTTCGATCAGCCGGTTGTAACACCAGAGCTCATCCTCCCACCTCCCCAACTCCTCATACAGCCTGGCACAGTAAAACAGGGTTTCAGTATTATCAGGATCATAATCGAGGGATTCACGAAACCATCGTTCCGCCTCTTCCGGTTTTTCAAGTTTATGCGATATCAATCCAAGATATGTACGAATTTCCGGATTTTCAGGATCAAAAACCAGTGCATCAGAAAAGTTATCTGCAGATTTGTGATAATACCCGGATTCATACCACATCTTTCCAAGTTCTATCCTGGGCTCTGGAAGGAGGGGCTCTAATGTAATGCACTTAGAAAAAAATTCTTCTGCTTCATTCAGGTCTCCTCCTTTTTGTGCAATTCGTCCAATTTCAAAGCAGACGTCAGCCCTCTCCGGGTACCGGGAATGGAGTTTTAAAAACAGGTCTCTGGCTTCATCTTTTTTTCCAGACAGATGAAGCGTGTATCCTTTATTGTACCACGCAATAGAATCATCGGGATCTTCATCAATAATCATCTGAATGCATGAGAGTGCCTGATCAAATTCTTCATGTCTTGCGTGATAAGCGGCTCTCTGCATTATCAGTTCTTTTTCTTTCGTGTGCATACAGGACCTGACATGCAGGATACATCCTGCAGATGATTGTACCTATCAGCACCAGAATAATTGAACTTTCGGAAAAAAAGAATTAGCTGGAGGATTCAGGGGTTTCTTCCCCGACCTCTTCAGTTAC
>CAZEWE010000037.1:0-9300 GCA_964515765.1 uncultured Methanospirillum sp.
AAATCCCGGCTGGTCAGGGAAAAAATTGAGGTGTACCTGAAAGATGATGGTGACCTCTACTTCGAGTAACAATAGGCCAAATCTTTATACCTCATTTTGATGAATATTAGGGAAGCCTCGATAGCAGGGATTTGATTTCCTGACTATCTGAATGTACTGATTCTGGCTTTTTTTAGCTATGAAGCGGTCAATAATTGCTTTAATTGCAATGGGCTGATAGAGTGGGATGTGATGTCGGCAAGGGTGGACGATGCGGCCCGAATCCTGTTTACAGGATAAGCCGAAGTATCACGCATCTTACGAGAGACCGGTAGCTGGACGATACAAACCAGATCTGTCTACACATGTGAGTATCATTCTGGCAGAATTTTCTGCACATCCGAAAAGGAACTCCATGGAGTAGGAAGGGATCCGGTTGTATATCCGGCGTGCAGCAGTTATGGCGAAAGCGCATATGCAGCTCATGTCCCGTGTCTCTTTCCTGCATCGAAGCACTACCGGAATTCCGGGGTGTCCCCAGATACAGAAAAGAAGGACTGATTGATACATGCCAACAATTCACAGACCTCGCATGGGTTCTCTGGCATACAGCCCGAGGAAGAGGGCAAAAAGCCCGGTTCCAAAATATCATGCGTGGCCCGCGTACCAGGGAGAACCTGCACTCCAGGGCTTTGCAGGATATAAAGTGGGAATGACTCATGTCGTTATGGTCGATGACCATGCCCACAGCCCGAACGAGGGAAAAGATATCATGGTACCGGTTACGGTAATCGAAGTTCCGGATATGCGTGTTGCCGCAATCCGGGTCTATCGCCATGATACCTATGGAAATCACGTTCTGACGGAAGTCTGGGCTGACTCCTTTGACAAGGAACTGAGCCGGAGACTGAACCTTTCAAAGAACTACAAGCGCGAAGAGGCAGAGAAGAAGATCCGCGAAGCACTTGAAGCAGACAAGATTGTGGATGTCGTCGCGCTGACCTATACTCGTCCTTCCGTTCTTACCGGTGTTCCAAAGAAAGTTCCGGACCTCATGGAAACCCGCATTGATGGCGGTTCTATGACAGAGCGGTTCGAATACGGTCTCTCCATGCTCGGCAAGGACTTTGATGTCCGGTCACTCTTCAAAGTCGGTCAGTATACCGATGTGACTGCCATCACCAAAGGAAAAGGAACCCAGGGTCCGGTAAAACGCTGGGGTGTCCACCTTCGGAAGAGAAAGCACTCCCGTGGAAAGAAAGAGCGACATGTCGGAACTCTCGGACCATGGACTCCGCACCATGTCCGGTGGCAGGTTCCGATGATGGGTCAGATGGGATACCATCAGAGAACCGAGTTTAACAAACGCCTTATTAAAATCGGAGAAGATGGAGCAGAAATTACTCCGGAAGGCGGGTTCATTAATTACGGAGAAGTACGGGCACGCTATGTTCTGATCAAGGGCTCTGTTCCCGGACCTTCAAAGCGTCTTGTCCGTATCCGGCATGCAATGCGCCTGGGAGAACACAAGATTCGCGAGCCTGCTATCGGGTTCATGAGTCTGGAGTCCAAGCAGGGGTGAAGTAGATGAAAGCACAGGTATTGACACTTACCGGATCTGTGGCACACGAGATTGAACTTCCTCCGGTCTTCAGCTCGGAATTTCGCCCTGATCTTATCAAAAAAGCGGTAATCGCCCAGCAGAGCCGGCGTTATCAGCCACACGGAGCATATGTGTATGCAGGAATTTCCGCCTCTGCAGTCGGCTGGGGGAGTGGTCGTGGTGTTTCACATGTTCCGCGTCTGAAAAACAGCTCTCGCGCAGCAAAAGTTCCACAGGCAAAAGGTGGACGTGAAGCACATCCGCCTAAAGTTGAGAAGGTTCTGATTCGCAACATCAACCAGAAAGAGAAGCGAAAAGCTCTCAACTCTGCAATTGCCGCAACAATCTCTCCAGAACTGGTCCGTTCCCGTGGTCATGTGTTCACCGGTTCACTTCCATATGTCCTTTCCGGCGACTTTGAATCCCTGAAAAAGACAAGAGAAGTAATCGCTGCACTCCGTGCCATTGGTGTTTACGGAGATGTAGAGCGTGCAGAACGCTCCCGAAAGGTTCGTGCAGGTCGTGGAAAGCTCCGTGGCCGCCGGTATAAACAGCGAAAGAGTCTTCTTATCGTTACCGGAAATGAGCGGCTGCGTGCAGCAAGAAACCTTGCCGGAGTGGATGTGTGCCTTGTTGACAACCTGAACGTTGAACTTCTGGCACCAGGTACACATTCAGCCCGCCTTACCCTCTGGACTGAAGATGCAGTCAGAAAACTCGGAGGCGAGCAGTAATGATACTGAAATATCCATATGCAACAGAAAAGGCGAGCATGATCGTTGAGCGTGACGGTCAGTTGCAGTTTATTGTTGACCGGAAAGCATCCAAGGGTCAGATCAAGGTAGCCATCGAGAAGATGTTTGATCAGCCGGTTACCCGTGTCCGAACCCTGATGAACAACCGGGGAGAGAAAAAAGCAATGGTGAGTTTTTCAAACCCGAAAGCTGCTGAAGAGATTCTCAGCCGGCTTGGAATCATGTGAGGTGCCAGCATGGGACATAGAATTACTACACAGAGTCGTGGACGTGGTGGCCCGACATATCGTGCACCTTCATCCCGCTACAAAGCGGCACTCAAACACCTTGGTCGTGCAGGGGAGACCATCAGCTACAAGATCCTCGATATTGAGCATGACCCGGCACGTCACACCCCGATTGCCCTTGTCGATGTTCCGGACGGAGAAAACACCTACGTCCTGGTTACAGAGGGTATGGGTATCGGCGATCTGCTGACCTGGGGAACTGAAGCAGAGATCAAAAACGGGAACACCCTTCCTCTTCAGGAAATTCCAACCGGGGCTTCAGTATGCAATATTGAAGCATATCCGAATGACGGTGGCAAGTTTGTCCGTGCAAGTGGTGTGCAGGCAACCGTTACCGACAAGATGGAAGGACGTGTTGCAGTCCGTATGCCAAGTGGTTCAACAAAGTGGTTCAATGGTCAGTGTCGTGCAACCATCGGTATTGTTGCCGGTGGAGGACGCAGTGAAAAACCGTTCGTCAAGGCCGGTAAGAAGTACCACAAGATGAAGAATACTGCAAGCAACTGGCCACGTGTCAGAGGTATTGCCATGAATGTTATCGATCACCCATTTGGTGGCGGTGGTCATCAGCATCCGGGCAGACCAAAGACGGTAAGCCGTGGAACTTCTCCGGGTAGAAAGGTCGGACATATTGCAGCCCGGCGGACTGGACGGAGGTGAACTGAATGGCAAAGAAAGTACAGAAGAAACTGCCACGACGGAAGGAGGAATTTACCTACCATGGCTATAAGATTGATGAACTTCGTGAAATGAGCCTGCAGGATCTCCTTCCGGTCATGCCTTCCTATGCACGGAGAAAAGTAAACCGTGGCTGGACAATTGGAGAAGAAAAACTCCTTTCAGATTTCCGGGCTGGAGATTCACGAATCAGAACTCATCAGCGAGATATGATCATTCTTCCAGAGATGCTCGGTCGTGAAATTGAGATCTACAATGGTAAGGAATTTATCCGTGTAGAACTCCAGCCGGAATCTGTGTTCCACTACCTTGGAGAGTTTGCATTAACCAGAAGGCGGGTTACCCACGGTTCAGCCGGTATTGGTGCAACCAGGTCGAGTAAGTTCGTTCCGCTGAAGTGATGAATATGGCCAGATTTGATTATTCAAACCAGGTAACCGGGAAGGACATTGCCCGGGGACGCGTGAACGAAGCTCCGATCTCCCCAAAACATGCAATTGAGATTGCAGGGTTTATCAGGGGCATGAAGCTTGACGATGCAGCGGCATACCTTGAGGGTGTTGTTGCACTTCAGAAGCCAATTCCGTTCAAGCGGTTTAACCGGAATGTCCCTCACCGGAAGGGTCTTGTCGGCTGGGATGCCGGCCGGTACCCACAGAAAGCAAGCCGGGTATACCTCAGGCTGCTGAATAATGTCCGGAAAAATGCCGAATACAGTGGACTTGAAGGAGATCAGCTCAAGATTGTCCATGTTTCTGCAAACCGAGGCATCAGAAGAAGGAGCTTTATGCCCCGTGCAATGGGACGTGCAACTCCGAAAGACCGCCAGACAGTGAACATTGAGCTGGTCGTCCGCGAGCAGGAGGCCTGATATTGTGGCAGTAGAACGAAAATTTGTTGCAGACGGTGTCAGGAAAGTCCGTGTTGAAAGACACCTTGGTCATGAACTGAAACGTGCAGGATATGGTGGCATGGACCTTATCCGGACCCCTCTTGGAACCCAGGTGACAATCTTTGCTGAAAAGCCGGGTATTGTTATCGGTAAGGGCGGAAAGGTTGTCAGAGCCCTGACACAGGATCTTGCAACTACATACGGTGTTGAATCTCCCCAGATTGAGGTTCAGCAGGTTGACAATCCAAACCTGAATGCACAGATAATGGCTGAGCGGCTTGCAAGTGCTCTTGAACGCGGTTGGTATTTCAGAAAAGCAGGGTCCTCGACACTCCGCCGTATCATGGAATCCGGAGCACTCGGATGTGAGGTTGTCATATCCGGTAAGCTTACCGGAGCACGTGGCCGTGTTCAGAAGTTTACTGAAGGGTACATCAAGCACTCCGGTGATCCGGTGAACACCCTGGTTGACAAGGGATACGCAGTTGCAATTAAGAAACTGGGTGTTATTGGTGTTCAGGTCCGTCTCATTCCGCCGGGTGCACAGCTTCCTGACCACTTCGAGGTTACTGCAGAAGTCACCAAGAAGCAGCGGAACATGGCTCATATCACCAAAATCTCCTCTGAATATGAAGAGGATGATCTGGATCTTGAGGCAATCGTCAATGAGCCGGAAGACTTCATGGAGGAAGAGTAAATGGCAATCTTCCGTGCACGGGATGTTTCACAGCTCTCTGATGTAGAACTTGTTGAACAGGTTGACAAACTCCGGATGGAACTGATCCAGTACCATGGAAAAGTCAGTGCCGGAGGTTCCACGGAAAACGCTGGTCGGATTCGTGAAATCCGCCGGACTATCGCCCGGATGAAAACCGAGCAGAACCGTAGAATACATGCATGATCACCCCGCAGAACATCCTCCGGCATGAACTGACCGGACTGGATGTCAGGGTGGAACAAGCACAAAATCAGTACCTGAACGGAATCTCCGGCCTGGTTGTTCTTGAGACCAGAAACATGGTCTTTGTAAAAACCGGGACCGAAGTGAAAAAGGTGGCGAAAAAGGGAGTAATCTTCCGGTTCACCCTTCCTTCAGGAAAACGTGTGGATGTAACCGGTGCGGTGCTCGTCATGGCACCTGAGAAACGCATCAACATGCGAATCAAGAGATAGAGGCTCATAATGGCAAGAGATATCGGATTAAACGTCCCAGTCCCGGAAAAGGACTGCAGTGACGTAAACTGCCCGTTTCACGGCACCTTGCCGGTGCGCGGCCAGGTGATCACCGGCAAGGTCGTGAGCGATAAGATGACAGGATCGATTGTAGTTCAGCGGGACTACCTCCATTTTGTCAGAAAATATCAGCGATACGAGAAACGGAGTTCAAAAATCCATGCACACAACCCCCCATGCCTGCATGCACGGGTTGGTGACATGGTCAGTATAGCAGAGTGCAGACCGCTCTCCAAGACAAAAACCTACGTAGTTGTTGAGGTGAACCGGGCATGAAGGGTCTTGGGATAAAGGTCCCCCGTGCAGTCAGTACCGGAACAAAGCTCATCTGTGCAGACAACACCGGAGCACGTGTTGTTCAGGTCGTGTCTGTCTTCGGATACCACGGTGTCCGTCGTCGTCAGCCCAAGCTCGGTCTTGCCGATATTGCAACCGTCTCAGTAAAGAAGGGTACCCCTGACATGCGGAGAAAACTTGTCCGCGCTGTAGTTATCCGTCAGAAGAAAGAGATAAGACGCCCAAGTGGTCTTCGTCTCAGCTTTGAGGATAATGCAGTCGTTGTTGTCGATGACAAGAACGAACCAAGGGGAACAGAAATCAAAGGCCCGGTAGCCCGTGAAGTCGCAATCCGGTACCCCCGTATCGGCTCTATGGCCACCATCATTGTGTGAGGACAGGTGCATGGTACGAGTAATTAGCAGTCAGCCCAGAAAACAGAGAAAAGCCCGGTACAATGCTCCGCATCATATGCGTGGCTCACTCCTTCATGCAGCCCTTTCCAAGGAACTGCAGGGGAAGTACAAACGCCGGAGCATCCGCGTTATCAAAGGCGACACGGTAAAGGTTCTTCGTGGGGATCATGCCGGAACTGAGGGATTAGTTGACTATGTCATCACCAGGGATGCACGCATTGTGGTTGATGGAGTCTCAGTCAAGAAGGCAGATGGTACGGAAGTTCCCCGCCCGGTTGATCCATCCAATGTGATGATTACCGAGCTGAACCTAGAGGACAAGCGACGTGAACAGAAACTGAGTGGTGAGTAAATATGGGACATCACCTCAAGCGGGTTGTATCACCAAAGTCATGGGGAATCGCACGAAAGGCGGAAAAATTCGTCACAAAGACCTCTCCAGGCCCGCATAACAAAAATGCACTTCCGGTAGTTGTCTGGGCACGTGACCAGATGGGCATTGTCCGGAACATGAAGGAAGCAAAGCACGTTCTTCGTGAGCGTGAAATCATCGTAAACGGCAGACCGGTACGGCGTCCGGATATGGGAATCGGTATCTTTGATATTGTCTCCATTCCGAAGAGCGGGAAACACTACCGTATCCTTCGTGACAAGAAGGGACGTCATGTTACCATCCCGATCGATGAAGATGCAGCATCCTCACGTCTTGTGAAGATTACCAACAAGACCATCGTAAAAGGTGGCAGGACCCAGCTGAACCTTCGTGACGGATCAAATGTCCTGACCGACAAGCAGTACAAGTCCGGCGACTCAATCGTTCTGTCCCTGAAAGAAGGACAGCAGAACGAGATAATTGATCACTTCCCGTTCCAGACCGGAAACATGGCAATGATCATCGGTGGAAAGCACTCCGGCGTTGTTGGCAGAATTGTTGAGCATATCCCGGTTCCGGGCAGTCTTCCAAACCGTGTTGTCCTGAAGGATGAAAGCACTGGTGAATCCTTTGAGACCATTGACGAGTATGTTGTTATGGTCGGCCGGGAGTCACCTGCAATTGATCGCTGGGGGCATGAGGAATGAATCCAAATCGAGCAATTTCTGTCGATAAGGTCGTCGTCCATATGGGTGTCGGAGAAGCTGGTGACAAACTGGTGAATGCGGAGCGTATTGTCTCTGAAATCACCGGTAACACTCCGGTCCGGAGTGTCGCAAAGCAGACTCTTCCAGCATTTGGTATCCGGAAGGGTGCACCCATGAGCTGCCGGGTTACTCTCAGGGGAGATACTGCAGAAAAGTTCCTTGAAACTTCGATCAAGATCGTTGAGAATAAAATAAATTCCCGCGCATTTGACAAACAGGGCAACTTCTCCTTTGGTATTGAGGAACACACCGATTATCCTGGTCAGAGTTATGATCCAAAAGTTGGTATCTTTGGCCTTGATGTCACCGTTGTTCTCAGACGAAATGGTGTCCGGATTGCAAGACGACACATCCAGCAGAAGAAGCTGCCACTTAAGCAGCTGGTCACTGTTGACGATGCGAAGCTCTTCCTCAAGGACCGCTATAATGTGGAGGTACAGTAATGGCCAATAATAAGGCTGGGAAAGAGCGGACCAAGATTTTTGGACGTGGATCCCACGAATGTCTGCTTTGTGGCCGGAAACAGGGACTTGTCCGCAGATACAATATTTTCTTCTGCAGACAGTGTTTCCGCGAATGGGCACCGAAAATGGGCTTTAAAAAACTGAACTGAGGGGAGTTTCATGGCAAGACTGAATACAGTGGCGGATGCTATGAGCACGCTAAAGAATGCCTCTGACACCGGCCGGGCAGAATGTGTTGTCCAGCCAGCAGGCAGGCTTATTGGTGAGCTCCTCCGCATTATGCAAGAAGCCGGATATATCAAAGAATATACCCGGATTGAGGATGGACGTGGTGGCCAGTTCAAAGTGGTCATGTCAGGGTTGATTAATAAGTGCGGTTGTATCTCTCCCCGTTACTCTGTCTCTCTTGATGAGATGGAATACTGGGAACAGCTGTACCTCCCGTCCAAGAGTATCGGCATGCTCATGATATCCACATCAAAAGGAGTCATGGGACATCATGATGCCCGCCGGAATGGAGTCGGCGGTGAACTGCTTGGATATGTATACTGAGGGAAAGAATGGCCGTTGAGAGAGTAGTATCCATCCCCTCAGGGGTTTCTGTCACAATGGACGGTACCGTCCTTCATGTGAAGGGACCAAAAGGGAATCTTCAGCGTGACATGTGGTATCCGAGTATTGAGATCACCATTGGCTCTGAAGATGTCAGATTCACAACCGAATCACAAAAGAAGGCAGTAACTTCAATGGTAGGAACCCTTGCAAGTCACTGTTCCAACATGTGCACCGGTGTTACCAAGGGCTATCTGTACAGCATGAAAGTTGTATATGCCCACTTCCCAATCCAGTTAAAAGTACAGGGAGATCGCCTTGAAATAGTCAATTTCATAGGTGAAAAGTACCCCCGTACCGCACGTATCCTTCCAGGAACGACCGTAAAAATCGGGACTGATGAAGTTACAGTAACTGGTATTGACAAGGAAGTTGTCGGTTCGACTGCAGCAAACATCGAACGTGCAACCCGTATCCGGGACCGGGATCCCCGTGTATTCCAGGACGGCATATACATTGTTTCACGGAGTGAGCAGTAATGGCAGATGAAATCCGCCGGCTTCTGAAGGTCCGGAAATCAAAAGATGCACGCTTCAAACGTGAAGGTGTAGACAAGAAGAAGACCATCCGTGATTCATGGAGACGTCCCCGTGGTCTGCACAGCAAACAGCGGAAGCTGCGTAAGGCAAAAGGCCCGCATCCAACCCCTGGGTATGGAAGCCCGCTTGCTGTCAGAGGTATGCACCCGTGTGGTCTGAAGGAAGTTCGCGTATTCAATCTGAATGACCTGGAAGGAGTAGATCCATCTACCCATGCCATCCGGATTGCTGCAACCGTTGGCCGCAGAAAGCGTGAAGTGGTGCAGAACAAAGCAGCCGAACTGAATATACGTATTCTGAACTGGAAAGACGCAACTCATCCGGGACTGAAGAACGCATCTGCAGAGAAGGCTGCAACTGAAGAGGAACGTAACGAGGAGGAAGAGTAAATGAGTCAGATTTCTGGTCAGAGACGCCTCGCTGCTG
>CAZEWE010000037.1:9400-19185 GCA_964515765.1 uncultured Methanospirillum sp.
CGCTGGATTCAGCGTATTCGTGCTCAGCGTCGTGTACTCCGTGAACTTCGTGAGACCGGAGATATTGAACGGTCGGTTTACCGGAAGTTTTACCGCCGTGCTGCCGGAGGACAGTTCAGAACTGTTTCCCACATGAAGGCACAGATTGAGATCGGGAGGGAACAGTAATGGCAACAGGCCCACGCTACTTTGTAGCATTCCGCCGTCGGCGTGAAGGAAGAACCAATTATCATGCCCGGACAAGGCTTGTTGTTGCAACAAAGCCACGTATGGTTGTACGAAAGACCAACCGGCACATCATCTGTCAGATTATCACTGCACACATGGATGGAGACAGGACTCATGTTGCAGCAAACTCTTCAGAACTCCGGAAATTCGGATATGAAGGCTCATTAAACAACACTCCTGCAGCCTATCTCACCGGGATGCTTCTCGCAGTCCGGGCATTGAAGGCAGGTCAGGAAGGAGCCATTCTGGATATTGGTCTTCACCGTGCAACCCGGGGTGCCCGGGTATTCGCTGCCCTGAAGGGTGCAGTGGAGGCCGGCTTTGATATTCCTCACAATGAGGAGATCCTTCCGGCAGATGAACGGTGCAAAGGAGAACACATTGCTGAATATGCTCCGGACCGGGCTGGCAATCTTCCTGCAAACGTTGCAGCGACGGTTGACGCTATCATGGGGGAGCTGAACTGATATGGCATTTGACAAGTCAGAATGGGTGCCCCTGACCGGCCTTGGACGTATGGTCCAGGCAGGGGAGATAAAGAGTATTGACGAGATACTCAGCAGCGGGAAACCCATCAAGGAACCTGAGATCGTTGATGCATTCCTCCCGGACCTCGTCGATGAGGTGCTCGACATCAATATGGTACAGCGGATGACCGACTCTGGTCGCCGGGTAAAATTCAGAGCAGTTGTGGTTGTCGGAAACCGCGACGGGTACATCGGATTTGGACAGGGAAAAGACGCTCAGGTCGGTGAAGCCATCAAGAAGGCCATCGTAAGCGCCAAAATCAACCTGATAAAAGTCCGCCGTGGCTGTGGTTCATGGGAATGTGGATGCAGCAACCCGCACTCAATTCCAATGCTGGTCACCGGCGATGCAGGAAGTGTCCGTGTAACACTCCGTCCGGCACCACAGGGTATTGGCCTTGTTACCGGAGATATCGGTAAGAAAGTGCTTATGCTTGCAGGTATCCGTGATGTCTGGGCACAGACCCAGGGACAGACCCGGACAACTATCAACTATGCAAAGGCAACCTTCAACGCACTGAAGGCAACGAATATGATTCGTCTCGGGGGAATGGAGTGATGTATGCGGTTGTACAGGTCCGCGGAACGGTTAAGACCCGTCGTGAGATCAAAGACACTCTCAAGATGCTCCGTCTGCATCACATCAATCACTGTGTTCTCATCCCTGACACTCCGGCATACGTTGGTATGATTCGGAAAGTCAAGGATTTCATCGCATATGGTGAAGTGGATGCAAAAACCCTTGGTGAGCTGCTTGCCAACCGTGGACGTCTGGTCGGAGACATTCGTCTTACCGATGAGTATGTCAAGGAAAATTCCCAGTACAGTGGAATTTCAGACTTTGCAGTAGCACTTGCCGGTGGAGAGGCACGACTGACAGATGTTCCGGGCCTTAAACCGGTACTCCGTCTTCATCCGCCACGGAAGGGGTATAAGACTACGAAGAGGACTGTCCAGCAGGGTGGTTCGCTGGGCTATCACGGGGAGAATATCAATGATCTCCTCTACAAGATGAGGTAATTGCAATGCCAGTAAATAAGCGTTCCAAGTACCGGGGTTCCAGAACCTGTGGTGGTGGAACCCACAAAAACCGCCGTGGAGCAGGGAACCGTGGTGGCCGTGGAAGAGGAGGTAGCAGAGATCACAAGTTTGTCCGTGGAGTTGTCCATGCAAACTGGACCTATGGTACCTGCGGATTTAAGCACCATCACCGCACCTCCATGACCGGAAATGTTCTGGATATCGGCCAGATTGATCAGATTCTCCCGTCACTTCTTGAGCAGGGGACAGCAACCCAAGACGGCGATGCAATCGTTCTCAATGCAGCAGATATTGGAATTGAGAAGGTTCTTGGTGGTGGTCAGGTCACCATCAAGATGAATATAACTGCAGAGGCGTTCTCCCAGTCCGCGATCCAGAAGATCGAGGCAAAGGGCGGTCACGCCCTGCTCTCCTGATTTTGACCCCAGGGAGGTTCTGAATGGGTGAGATACTCGACCGGATGGAGCCAATTCTGGCCAAAATGCCGGCAGTCAAAACGCCAGAAGGCCATGTTCATTTTAAGAACAAACTTGCCTGGACAGCAGCAATTTTAATTTTATACTTTGCTCTCACGAATATTCCTGTTTTCGGGTTATCTCCTGAATCACAGGATATGTTCCAGTACTTCCGTGCTCTGCTTGCCGGTTCAAGCGGTTCGATTGTCCACTTAGGTATCGGTCCTATTGTTACCGCTTCAATCGTTCTTCAGCTCCTCAAAGGTGCTGACCTTATTCACATTGACACTTCAGAAATCAGGGGTCAGATCCAGTACATGGGTCTTCAGAAACTCATGATCTTCATCATGATCGTTGTTGAAGCCCTGCCCATGATTATCGGAGGATTCTTAAAGCCGGACCCGGCCATAGTATCTGCATTATTTGGAGGGAACAGCGGGATTCTGTCGTTAATTATCTTTATTCAGATATGTATCGGTGGAGTTCTCATCTTCCTGATGGATGAAGTGGTAACCAAATGGGGTATTGGCTCTGGTGTCGGACTTTTCATCATTGCCGGTATCTCTGAAGCAATCATTAACGGGTTCATCAACTGGGCTCCTGTGAATGATATGTATCCGGTCGGATTTTTCCCCCGTCTGTTCGCGGTAGTCCTTGATGGGGCGAATTTCATCCAGTATTTCGGAACAGATCTCATAGCATTCATAACCACCATTGCAATCTTTATTCTGATTGTGTATGTGGAATCCACCAGGGTTGAGATCCCTCTGGCACATACACAGGTTCGTGGTGCCAGGGCCCGGTTCCCGGTCAAACTCATCTACGCCAGTGTGCTTCCGATGATTCTTGTCCGTGTTCTGCAGGCAAATGTCCAGATGATCGGATTATTCCTGAACAATGTCGGTATTACCATCTTCGGGACATTTGAAGGACAGACTCCGACAGGTGGCCTGATGTGGTTCCTTGCTCCGATCAATCACCCGTCTGACTGGATGTGGTGGATGCCGAACTTTGTCACTGGACATGCCCCATGGGAAGTTCTGATCAGACTTGGTATTGATACTACCATCATGGTCGTCGGAGGAGCTATCTTCGCTCTGTTCTGGGTGAAGACTGCAGGTCTTGACTCCAAGGCAGTAGCCCGTCAGATTCAGCTCTCCGGAATGTCAATACCTGGATACCGGAGAAACCCGGCCGTTCTTGAGAAAGTTCTTGACCGGTATATTCCCCGTGTCACGGTTATCGGTGGGGTCTTTATTGGATTAATGTCGGTAGTGGCCAACCTCTTTGGTGTGATTGGTGCTGTATCAGGTACTGGTCTGCTGCTTACCGTTTCAATTACCTATCGGCTGTACGAACAGATCGCCAGTGAACAGATCATGGAGATGTATCCGTTCATGCGAACATTCTTTGGTAAGGAATAAAAGAGAAACCAGTATGACCGGGAAGAAAGTCATCATTACCGGTGTGCCCGGGGTCGGCAAGACCTCGGTCATTACCGAGTCAATCAGACAGCTTGAAGAAGAAGGAGTGCCATATCAGAGCATTAATTTTGGCACTTTTATGTTTGAAGTTGCACAAAAGGAGAATATTGTCAAAGACCGTGATGAGATGCGGAAACTTGACAAAAATTCCCAGAAGCGACTTCAGCAACTGGCTTCACAGGCGATTGCCCGGATCGATGGTAATGTTATCATCGATACTCATGCTTCAGTCAAAACTCCGGTGGGATTCCTTGCAGGTCTTCCTGAATGGGTCCTGAAGGAGTTAAAACCTGATTTAATCATCCTTGTTGAGACTGATTCTGATCAGATATTAAAGCGCAGATTATCAGATGCATCCCGAATCCGTGATATCGAAGGATACCGGGATATTCAGGATCATCAGGATTTCAACCGTGCAGTTGCAGCATCGTATGCCATGCTGACCGGCTGCACTATACGATATATCAAGAACCCTGACTTCCTGCTTGAAAAAGCAGTAGAAGATATGGTTCAGGTTCTCAGGTAAACCATATGGCAGGATCGCAGTCAGCAACCATGAGTATGATGCCCCTGATTCTGGCTATGGGGCTGTTATTTATCGCCAGTATTGAGGCTGTCCGTGATGGACTTGGAACCTCACTCAATGTTGTTCTTGGGCCGCTTGTGGATACATTCCATATTCCTTTTTACATTGTGATCATCATTCTCTCCGCAATGACCGGTTTTTACTCGTCAATCATCCAGAAGTATACCATTGATTATAAAAAGATGAAACTGACGCAGAACCGGATGAAGGAATTTCAAAAAGAATACCGGGAAGCAATGCTCTCAAAGGATGAGAAGCAGATTAAAAAACTCGAAACCAAACGCTCCAAGATGATGCAGGATCAGATGGAGATGAGCCAGGCTCAGTTCAAACCCATGGGGTATATCATGGTCATTACCCTTCCGATATTCTTCTGGCTCATTTTCCGCCTCAATCACTTTGATGCGATGATAAATATGCCATTTTTTGGCCTTGTTCATCTGACCGATCTCATCCTTGGTCCTGCTCCGGCATGGATTATATGGTATATGCTCTGTTCGATAACGCTGTCACAGGTTATCAGAAAGGCACTGGACATCGGGGGCCTGTAATGCGTGTAACGATCAGTGGTCTCCCTGGGAGCGGAACGACCTCACTTACCTATCATCTTGCGGAGATGCACCGGCTGGATGTCATCTCTGCAGGAGAAGTCTTCAGACAGATGGCAAAGGAGCGGGGACTTACGCTGGCTGAGTTTGGGAGTTTCTGCGAGGAGGATCCCTCGGTAGACAAACTGATCGATGAGCGTCAACGGGAGATAGCCCTTTCAAATACTCATATTATTGCAGAGGGAAGATTGTCCGGCTGGATGATTCAGGAAGCAGACCTGAAGATCTGGCTGAAAGCATCGCTGGAGTGCAGGGTCAGTCGAATATTTGACCGGGATCAGTTTTCTGACCCCACAGCAGCCATGCAGGCGACAAAAGAGCGGGAGGCCTGTGAAGCCCTCCGGTATCAGCAATATTATGATATTGATATCGGATCACTCAGTCCGTATCATCTGGTTCTGGATACTGAGATGTGGACCGTGGAACAACTGGGTATAATTGTCTCTTCTGCGATTCAGACTCTGCAAAAAAAGTGAATACTGTTTCTTTTTTTTCTCATCTTCGGTCAATCAGTCGTTTTGGTCTTCCCCTGATATGGTGAAGCTCCAGTCCTCCCGGTCCGGTAATATGGACGAGTATCTGGAATATACCATCATCGTAACTTCCGACGAGTTCAGGTTTTTGTTTCAGGATTGTCCCGGTTATCACATCGGTGATATCATGGATACTGCAGGCATCCTTGTCTTCTGCTTCAACTGATATCCGGAGGGTTATCTCGTTCTCTTCTTCGCCATAGATAAATGCTTCATACTCGCCGGTGAGTGATGGCAGGTTTTCAGGCTGGAAGACAGCACGTTCGATGTCAATCCGGTTAATCGGGACCTCAAAGACAGGGATGGTCTCTGCTTCCCGCCAGGGATTAAGAATCCTCATATGGGTTCGTCCGCACGGGCACCTGCTTCTGCTGATAACTTTCGTAGTGTCATCTGTATCATAATTGATGAGCAGCGATCCGCATCGCTCTCCGGGTTTGAGCAAGGTCGTCAGGACAATATGTCCCTCTTCACCATCCGGGAGAAAACGCTGGTGCCTGGGATCATGGATGTCGAGATGGACGATATCCTCCGGAACATGGAGTCCGGCAACAGCCTGACACTCTCCGCACATGGTCCCTTCTGTGCTCCCGTAACTGTTGAACACCTCACAGTCATAGAGTTCTTTGACATAATTCCTGGATTCATCGGCAAAACTCTCCCCACCCACGACCAGTCGTCTGATACTGGAATCTGCCGGGTTCATACCCTCAGCTTTCATCCGTCGCGCCAGCCGTAAAAATTTAAACACGCTTCCTACAATACCAGTCGGCTGATAGGACTGGATGAGACGGATAGGAAAAGTGCATTTTCCGGTGGGGATGATACTCATCCCGACTTCACGTGCTGCGAGGGTCATGGTATTTGCCCCGACATTCATACCATAACTGGCACAGATGATCATCCGGTCTTCTGCTGTAAATCCCTGGGATACAAATATGCGGGCATACTTTTCTGCGTACCGTTTCCAGTCATCCCAGGAGAGAAAAAAACTCTTCGGGGTGCCGCTCGTTCCGCTCGTTTCATGAATTGTATAGATATCTTTCCAGTCAAGGCTTTTAAACATGAAATCATTGGTAACCGGCGGCTGGTTTTCCCTGATGATATGCCCGCTTATGACCGGGAGTTCAAGCAGGTCTTCATGACTTTTAATCTCATCAGGACTGATATTGTGCTCTCTGTAGAATTTCTTATAAAAAGGGGAATGTTCTGCAGCATAGTGAACTGTATACTGAATCCGCTCATCGATGAGTGCCTCTAAATCAGGATACTTCATCGTTTCTATATCAGGTCTAAGAAAATGAGATGGATGCATTTTTGAATCATAGGTCTAAGAATTGTTTATACATTTCCCTGAATGATAGACGGAGTACCTGATATGAACAGATCACGCATGAACCGGATGAAGATGAGTATGGCATTTGTCATCTGTCTTACCTTTGTGGTTTCTGCTTTTTCTGTGACAGGTGCTGCTGATGACATCTTTGGTACCGGCGGGACATCTGGTGTCGGTTACTACAAGGGTGATTATTCATCAGACACTATCCCCTCCTCTCTGGAAGCCGGTTCATCATATCCGGTTGTCATCTCATTTCGGAACAATGGAATGGTCTCATGGGAGTGGGGTGTTGAAAAGTTCGGTCTTCTCTACCAGGGATTGCAGTCCTCAATCACCGTTGACCCGGTTTTTTCTCCCATTCCTGCGGGGATGAAAGTTGCTACCCAGGAAGAGATCTCTTTCCCCTTTGTTCTGACCCCTCCTGACAAACCCGGTGAGTATGAGCTCAGTTTTTCGATGTCAACCCGGAAGGGTGAAGATAAGTATACTCCTTTTCCAAATGGCTTTACCAGGAAGATCATCGTCATCCCGAAAGAGGGTGTTTCATCCGGGAATGTGGGATCAATTATTATTCATTCCGATCCGTCCGGTGCAATGGTCAGTATGGGAACTGAGGAGAAAGGAATTACTCCTCTTACCCTGCCGGATCTGAATCCTGCTCAGTACGAGATTACTATCTCCCACCCTGATTATGACCGGAAATGGGCGCAGGTTCAGGTTGAGCCGGGCTCGGTCAGCAGAGTCACGGTTGATCTGACATCAACAGAAAAGCCAACGGTATCAACAGAACAACTCCTGAAGTTCACTCCGCTTGGCTGGGTACTGGATAATATTTCTCTCATCATCATCAGCATTATCATCCTGTTTTTCGGGTTTCAGGTCATCATGATGGATACGAAGAGAATTCCAGAGCATCACCCGGTAAGAAAGTTTACAAGGCCGTTCATTCTTCTGGCTCCAACCGCTGATGGGAAAAGCAGGTTCCATCGGGGAGGGAGTAAGGATGGGAAAGGAGGGAGCACCGGTGGTAGTGCTGATGCATCAGGAGTTGCTGATGGTGATCGCCGACTGGAACAGGGAAAGACTGCCGGATCAGAAACCGGTGCCAGGAAAAATGTCCGTGACCGGACAACCCGGCGTGACGGGGAGAGTTCGGAGAGAAAACTCATTGAGACTGAAGAAGATGAATCAGCACTTGATGTTGAGGATCCTGATCAGGAAGGGCGGGAGATTGAAGGAATCTGGGGTTTTCCTCATGCTCTTCGGGACCGGTATGAACCTCTGGGTGTTGCCGGGGATGATACTTATGCCCGTGTCTACAAGGTGCGGAAAAAAGAGAGCGGTGATGTCAGGGCATTAAAAGTTGGTCACTCAAAGCAGCCGGGAAGTGAAATTCTTCAGAAAGAGTCTGCGGTATGGCGATCACTTCGTCATCCGAATATTGTGCACCTGTTCAAATCCGAATTCCTTGACGATATGTCCTACCTTGAAAATGAGTACCTTGACGGGGTATCATACAAGGGGATAGTTCATACCTCTTTAACCGGTCTTCCAAAACCCATCCGGGAACAGTATGCGGTATCCCTTGTCCGTGATATTGCAGAAGGGCTCCGGTATGCCCATGAGATTGGTGTCAGGCATTATCATCTTCAGACCGGTGATGTTCTTCTGACCCCGAAACTTCGTGCAAAGGTATCCGGATTTGCCAGGGGGAGGAATGAGATCGGATTTTCTGTCAAGGATTCTGACGTCAGGGATGCTACTGCGGCGTTTATCACTCCTGAGCAGAAGGATGAGCAGAAGTTTGGAAACCCCGGGAGAAGGACGGATATCTACCAGCTTGGGGTTATTTTTTATGAACTCCTGACCGGATATCTCCCCTATAGTCCTGAAGCGTTTCAAATAACGGGACATGAAGGTACGTTTGAGGATCATGCTGAAGAACTGATATTGCCATCCGCTTTCAGGAAAGGTCTTGAGAAGTATGATCCAATCCTCTCACGGATGTTATCACGGAAAAAATCCGGCCGGTATTACCTGATGGATGAATTTATCGCTGATCTCGATCGCATCAGGAAGGCCTAAACCGGTAGTATAAATAGGCTGTACGTATATCTGATTCTTTGAGCCTGGTACGTATGGTCCCTTTCATACTATTCATTTTCCTTGTCATTCCTGTCATTATATGCCCGGTTAGTGCACTAGAGCAGTGGGTGACATCTCCTGGCTTTGGACCAGCATACGTGAGTGATACCATCCCTGACACCTTACTACCTGGTCAGTCCTACCCTGTTCTGGTCACATTCAGGAACACCGGTCTTGTCAGCTGGCAGGACGAGATGAGGCGGATAGGGCTCCTCTATGAAGGGGATATGACAAAAGTTACTGCTATCCCTTCTTTTGTAGAGATCTCACGTGATCTGAATATTACTCCTGGTAAGCATGCACATTTTGGTTTTACGTTATTGCCGGTGGGTGTTCCTGGTGCTTATGATCTCTCCTTCTCGGTTGTCATGCGGTCAGCAACCGGTGACCAGAAGATAACCGAAGTGTTTGTAAAGCGTGTGACTATTGTTCCTACCGATGGGATATCATCACCGGTGAATGGTTCAGTCTTTGTTGAAAGCCCGGTACTGGATCTGGATGTGTATCTTGATTCAGTGTTTATGGGAAATGCCCCTGCGATAATCGCAGATGTGAAACCCGGCCAGTACATGATACGGGTAGGCAATGAGTCATTTGAGCGGACCTATCCGGTTGATGTGGAACGGGGTGTCATGACTCGTCTTCTTGTTCGGGGTGATGATCCAAGCCCGGTTATCACAAAGAAAAAGGCCGGGCCGATATCTGACGGGACCCTTATTGGATATATTGAAGCGAATATTCCGTTGATAGTAATAATTTCATTGATCCTTCTCGTGTGTATCGGGGTCGGTATGTATGGGCTCAGAAAACGAAACCGAACCGAGGAGGAAAGAAAGAAA
>CAZEWE010000038.1:0-18956 GCA_964515765.1 uncultured Methanospirillum sp.
GCAGATGGTCTTCCTCTTGGTTCTCTTACCCTGATTGAAGGTGAGAACGATACCGGCAAATCGGTTCTCACCCAGCAGTTTATGTGGGGAAGTATGCACAATAACCTCCGTGTCGATCTCTTCTCAACAGAACTGACAACAAAAAGTTTTCTGACCCAGATGGAATCGATGTCTCTTGATATCTCTGACTTCTTTGCCTGGGGATATATCCGTCTCTTTCACTGCCACCTGGTGGAGTTCAAATGGACTCCGGATGCCATGAATGACATTCTTGAACGTATTATTACTCATGTTAAGTTTAGTAATACCGATGTGGCAATCATCGACTCACTCACCATATTTACCGAATATACAACCAATGAAGCCGTCCTGACGTTTCTGACGCAGGCGAAAAACATCTGTGACCAGGGAAAAACCATCCTTATCACCATGCACAGTTATGCATTCACTGATGAAGTTCTGACTCGTGTCAGGTCAATCTGCGATGCTCACCTGCTCCTCATGAGAAAACTCATGGGTGATAAGTACGTTATGGTTCTTGAAGTGGTGAAAGTCAGAGGTGCCAGAAAGACCACTGGTAACCTTGTCAGCTTTGAAGTCCATCCCGGGTATGGGATGAAGATTATTCCAGTATCGGTCGCAAAAGTCTGAATATGTCCCGTCTGCAGATCCAGGGAAAAATACCTTTTCAGGAGGCTGAGAGCCATGATACTGAAGAGTGTGTAATTAACCCTGACTCCTGCGCCCTGTACCGGATGCTACCGGCAAATGCCAAGGAATATGCCCGTAATTATCCTCACCTCCTTGAATACCTCCATATCTTTCCGGTTGATGAATTTGGAATCCCTCTGTTCTTTTCTGAGCTGAAACGTGATCTAAAAGGAATAAAAGATCCAAACCTCATTTACCCGGCAAAACCTCCGATTTTCATTCACATCTTCTTTGATCCGAATGATGTCAGGAATTTTTACATCCCTATCGAGCCGTCATTCATGCATAATGTCGGGCGGTTACTTCCGGCAATCGAGTACCGCCTGGTAGATCTGCTTGATGCCCTGGAAGAAGACCCGGTGACCCCTGAAGAGCGGACGGCAGTTTTAAAGCGCCTGCTCAGGCAGGTCATGTATATTAAAAAGACCGGGGAAGCTATCGATCCCAGCCTGCTCAAGATAGAAGGACCGAAAGGCATTGGAGATAAATTTAAGACATTCCTTACCACTGATCTGACCGCCAAGGAAGAACCGGGAGCGGAACGGCTATTTGCAGATGTTCCTCATCTCTCTGACGGACGTATCATTGTAACTCCCCAGGAGTTTGAAGCAATCGAGTACCAGATGATCCGTGACAAGATCGATGTCGGACTTCTGTTTCCATTTATTTCAGACAACTTTATTGAGGATATCACCTGCGACGGACTTGGGCCCATCTTTATCGAACACAAGATCTTCAAAGGGCTCAAATCTGTCGTCGGTTTTGATCAGGAGGCGGCACTTGATGATTTCTGTATCAAGCTTGCAGAAAAATCACGCCGTCCGATCACCTATCGTAATCCTATCGTTGATGCAACCCTTCCGGATGGATCACGTATCAATATCGTGTATTCAACGGAGATCAGTCGGCAGGGGAGCAACTTCACCATTCGTAAAGCGATGGATGATGTTATTTCCATCACCAAGCTGGTCGAGTTTGGAACCTGTAGTTATGCACTTGCAGCATATCTCTGGATATGCATTGAGAATGGTATGTCACTCTTCATGTCTGGGGAGACTGCATCTGGCAAGACAACCTCAATGAATGCTCTTACAACCTTCATCTCCCCTGAGTCGAAGATCGTCAGCATCGAGGACACTCCTGAACTTATCATCCCTCATAGAAACTGGACCCGTGAGGTATCAAAAGGGAAAGGGAAGGGAGAAGGTGAAGGCGGAGACGTTACCATGTTCGACCTCCTTCGTGCTGCACTTCGTCAGCGTCCAAACATGATCATGGTCGGAGAGATACGTGGAGTTGAAGGAGCAGTCGCATTCGGTGCCATGCAGACCGGTCACCCGGTAATGAGCACATTCCACGCTGCGACGGTGGAGAAGCTGATCCAGCGTCTTACTGGTGACCCGATTCTTATCCCCAAGACCTTCATTGATAACTTAAACCTGGTGGTCATCCAGAGTGCTGTACGGCGGCCTGATGGTGCGATGGTCAGACGTCAGCTGAATGTTTCTGAACTGGTCGGGTATGACTCGCAGAGTGGTGGCTTCTCCTTTGTGGAAGTCTTTACCTGGGACCCGGTTACTGATACGCACGAATTTACCGGAAAAGGATCAAGTTATCTTCTGGAAAACAAGATTGCAACCATGCTGGGAATTCCTGAGCATAAAAAGGCGCAAATGTATATGGAAGTAGAAAAACGTGCAAAGATCCTGGAAAGACTTCATAAAGCAGGGTATACAGATTTCATCGAACTCTTTCTGATGATCACGAAACTGAAAAAACAGGGACTTCTCAATATCGATATCTGATCCATGGCATTTGAGAGTTTTTTTGATAAACTGCGTGCGTCCAATCAGGGGAAATTACCTTTTGAGGATTTATATGCCACAGTTCATGCAAAACTCTTCAAGTTTTTTATAGAAGACAAATACATGGGTTCAGATCTTCTGTTCATGCTGACATACATGGCAGCGATCATCAGTGCTGATGCTTCCCGCCCTGAAATTTTTGCATATACCGGTGCACGATCCGAGTATGTCTCAACAAAATATATTCGCCGCGCTGATCTCCTGGTGAAACGTTGGGGATACAGTTATGTTGAAGCGCTCTCCAACGTCGCGAAGAAGATAGAGAATGAGATGCTCTTCTCAATGGTAAACCGGTATGCAAATGCGATTGAGTCCGGAGTTCCTGATAATGATTACCTGAACCGGGAACTTGATACTATCAGAAATGTCTACAAGTCAAGCTATGAACAGGGTATCGAGATGCTCAAAAAATGGGGTGATGCATATATCTCGATGCTCTTCTCCGGTGCTCTTGTCGGGATTATCATCATGGTGTCCATTGCCATCTATGCACCTGATAATATCCAGGGCACTTTGATGACCTCTTATCTGCTCATCGGCGGTATTTCAGTATTGGGCATTGTAACCATGTATAAGGCGGTCCCGGCTGATCCAAAGACACACCGGCTCCAGCAGGGGTCACCGGAACAGAACATGATACACCGGATGGAAAAGAAGGTGGTTCCAATCCTCTGTATTATCGTCATTCTGCTTCTGCTGCTTGGTATGAATTTTGGCCTTGTGTTGATGCTTATCGGGATGCTCCTCTTTCCCCTGGGGGTTATTGCGTACATTGATGATGGGAACATCACTCTTCGTGACTCGGAGTTTCCTACCTTCATCAAGGGTGTTGGCGCGGTCCAGGGAGGAAAAGGGACCACTATTGCTCCGGCAATTCAGGATATCGATAAAAAATCACTACCATATCTCGAACCCCTGATCAACTCTGTTTTTTCCAAATTAAACCTGGGACTGGATGAGGACCGGACCTGGCAGCGGTTTATCAATGATGGCGGGAGCTACCTGATTTATAAATATCTGAATATTTATCGTGATGCGCTCAAGCTTGGAGGAAAGGCAGACACGGTTGGCCAGATTGTCAGTTCATCCATGCTTGACCAGGTTCTTCTGCGGGATCACCGGCATACCATATCAATGGGTTTTATGATCCTCCTTGTCCCGATGCATGCCATGATGGTTGCTATTTTCCTGTTTCTTTATAATATTCTGGCTGTAATGGCAGATGCCATCACTGAAAAAATGGCCTCACTTGGGGAAGCAGGAGCGGCTTTAACTACCGGACAGGGTGCTTCAATTGCCGGAGCAATGGGTGGAAGTATGTTCGTATTTTCCAATTTTGATAAGGATGCTATCGGTTTTTATGTTATCATTATCATTACCATGCTTACGATCTCGAATGTACTGGCTGGTAAGATTGTTTCCGGCGGGGATAATGCATTAATATATTTTTATACAAGTCTTATCTGTTCTGTATCCGGGCTCCTTTACATAGTGGCTCCAATCATAACCGGAATATTCTTTATGATTCCCGTCTTTGAAGGTGTATAAGCGATGGTTGAACTCTCAGACTCTACCCGGCGGCTTGTCATATTTGTAACCATAGTCCTTGGGGGTTCAGTTCTTCTTATCTTTGATATTCCTGTCCTGTATCTCATGATGGGGGTCATTGGTATTGCCATTGTCCTGCTTGTCATTACCGGAACCATCATCCTCTCTGAATTGATCCGTGATCTGCGTCAATGGCTGAAGAGCCGGCCAAAAAAGCCCAAAAAAGAAAAACCTCCGAAAGAGAAAGGAAAAGCGAAAGGAAAGGGGGAAGGGCTTTTTTCTTCACTCTCCGGAAAAATAAAAATGCCATCTCTTTCTCTCCCGGCGATAAAGATGCCCTCACGATCAGACAAACCACGGGAGGAGAAAAAAGGGAAAGAAAAGAAGGAAAAACCTCAAAAGCCTGAAAAAACAGCAGCAAAAGAGGAAGAGATTGAGGAAAGCGGAGCAGCATCCGATGCAGGTAAATCTGATGACGCATCATTTGACACCGACCTGCTGGAAGGCCTGGATCTTGATGATAGTCTGGATATCGATGCCGAACTGGACTCAGTGAATCCCGAGTTTGACAATATCAGGACTCCCTATGGAGAAGGGGATGCAATGCCCGTTCCCTCTGATACTGATGTGAAAAAGATGGATATCTCAACCCATGATGAAGAGGAAGAGATTATCCTGGACGATGATCAGGGGCCTGATGAGATTGATGCCATCTACTCAAGTACGATAGATATCGGTTCTGACTCTGGCGGTGACGTGATCTCCAATCTTGAAGGAGGAGATACGATCAGTTCATCTGATCTCTCTACCTACAGTTCATCTGAAGATAGTCCCTATATGTATGGTCAGGAGGATGACGACTCCGGTGGGGAAGAACAGTTTGAACTAAGTCAGATGAAGGGTGGGGGCGATGATGATCTTATCGCTTCACTGAAGGCTGATATCGAAGACCTGAAGAAGAAGGATGATGATGTACTCCTGCGGGATTTGAAGGATGTGCATGTAACTGCTGAAGAACTTGCAGAAGAGCTTCAGGAGATTATGACTATCATCAACCGAAGAATAAAAAGAAGATAAATACCACTAAAAGAGATCTGAAAGGAGAGTATGGCAGAGGTTCCGGCAAAACTGGAAAAAGGCGGGTCATGGGTGACCTCACGAATCGATATCGGAAATGACGGTATCGTTTTGAAAGATCCATGGAATGTCACAGTTAGCTACCGGAGTATTGTTGATCTTCAGAAACGCGGGCAGA
Organism: uncultured Methanospirillum sp.; assembly: GCA_964515765.1. Lineage (GTDB taxonomy): Archaea > Halobacteriota > Methanomicrobia > Methanomicrobiales > Methanospirillaceae > Methanospirillum. Next base: position 5,380 of record CAZEWE010000038.1, read on the forward strand.
TGATCACGCTCATTGTCACGATGCCGGATAAGACCGAGCGCCCGTATAAGATCGCGTCGGTTGAGAAAGTCCTCACGATTCTTACCAAGAAGATCATCATGGCCTGTAATGCTTACAGGATCATGGCCCATTTCATGTCACCGGCTATCAGGGGTGGTGTCCTGGTTACTGATGCAAAATGGGATAAGGGGGCTATTGCAGTTTTGAAGACCGGTATCTGGTTTGTAAGTCAGGACAAGCAGATTAGTGTGCCTTTAAAGGAAGTCGCCAGTCTTGAGCTGACCAAGCGGGAACTTCAAAAAAAGAAACTTGATGTGATTAAGATTGACCACCTTGAGGGTGGTGAAGTCGTTACCAGTTTCATCCTCTGTCCGCTCTCAACCCTGCAGGTTCTCTACAATTTCCTTCGTGATGCAACCAAGGATATGGATATGAAGGGATCTGAGCTGGACCAGCTTGATGCCCAGACTGCCCAGGTTGCCATGCTCATCTACAGCGGAATGGATACGAAATCCATTGAAAATATGCTGAACCTTCCCCCTGAAGAGTTGAATGCAATATACGAGACTCTTTTAAAATTAAAACTCGTGGATATCGTTATGGTCAGAAAGGAAGTGCAACTGACTCCGAAGGGTGTCAGGTACATCACTGACGCTCTCAAGCCACCTTCGTAAGACCAGATATTCCACAATCCTTTTACCAATTAATATCGTTTAATTCATAGGAGGAACCGTTCACCCATGGGACGAATCCTGATTGTCGATGATACATTGTTTATGCGGACCCTGCTCAAGAACATACTCAGCTCAGGCGGACACGAGATTGTCGGCGAGGCTGAAGATGGTGATATCGGCGTTACCAAATACAGAGAATTGAAACCTGACCTTGTTACGATGGATGTTGTCATGCCAAAGATGAATGGCATTGAGGCATTAAAAGCCATCAAAGCACTTGATGCAAATGCAAAAGTGATCATGTGCACTGCAGTCGGTCAGGAACAGATGGTGAAACTTGCAATTAAAAGCGGAGCGAGGGGTTATATCGTAAAGCCGTTCCAGGCTCCAAAGGTTCTGGAAGAAATTGGAAATGTCCTTGGTGCTTAAGAAATGATCAGGGTTCTCGTCATCGACGATTCACTCTTTATCAGGACTGTTGTACAGGATATGCTGTCCGATGATCCGGATATCCAGATAGTTGGTGTCGCGTCTGATGGTCTTGAAGCGCTGGATAAAATCAGGGAGCTGAAACCGGACCTTATCACTCTGGACATTGAAATGCCCAGGCTTGATGGGTTGTCAATGCTTGAACGAAAGAAAGAGATTGACCGGTTTCCAAAAACATTAGTTTTAAGCTCTCTGACTTCAGAAGGGGCAGAGATGACGAAGCGGGCCATTTCGCTTGGTGCTGATGATTTTATGCTCAAACCAAGAGGAATTAAGAATATCCGCGAGATCGGTGGCGAGTTAAAACATAAAATAAAAAATATCTGTACGATTGCCTACATTACAGCAAAACCTGTATTGAAGGATAGTAATGCCAGGAATGTTGTGCTCATTGGTTCATCAGCCGGGGGACCTCCGATGCTTGATACCATTGTGTCAAAGCTTCCCTCTGACCTGAATGCAGCGGTGATAATTACCCAGCATATGCCCAAAGGTGGATTTACTGCTGCCCTCGCGGCGCGGCTGAACCGTATTTCTCCTCTTCAGATTCGTGAGACTGAGAATGGCGATATTTTAAAAAACGGTACGGTTCTTGTTTCGAGAGCAGGTTTTCATACGGTAATCTCGTCTGTCCTTGACAAAGGGGGCAGTCAGAGTGGCAAAATAATTCTTACTGACTCTCCACCGGTTCATAATGTAAAACCCGCGGTCGACAAGACGTTCAGTTCTGCAGCGCAGGTCTTTGGCAATCATTGTGTCACTGCAATTTTATCCGGGATGGGGAATGATGGTGGCGAAGGAACCGAGGCAATAAAAAAAGCCGGCGGAGTCACAATCGTCTGCAGGGAAGATGACTGTCTTGTCTATGGGATGGCGCGTTCTGCATTATCCCGTAACTGCGTGGACCATGTGCTCTCTTTGCAGGCAATTCCTGAAAAGATCGTTGAAACTATCAGGACAATGAACGGGTGAATTATGTCTGATCTCGATGCATACCGGAGTCTCTATGTTGCAGAATCGCGGGAAAACCTTGAAGGTATTGTCAGCAATCTTCTGGTCCTGGAAAAGGGCACTGATTCTCATGCGATAGACGAGATCTTCCGGTCTGCTCATTCACTCAAGGGCATGTCAGCATCCATGGGGTTTTCACACATGGAAGAGATCTGTCATGCTCTTGAGGATGTCTTCTCCCAGATCCGCAGCGGCAGACTTGAAGTAACCCAGTCACTCGTAGACGATCTCCTCGGTGGTGCCGATGATATTGAGCAGATGATCGATGAGATCGAGACCGGCGGAGATGGACAACTTGAACATAAGGATCAGCGGGTAAAAAGTCTGAAACGCTGGTTGTCAGCAGGTGAAGAAAAAGCGGTCGTAAAGCCTGCTCCCCAGACTCCGGTAATCATTGAGTCTGCCTCATCTGAAACGGCTGGTGATATGTATGAAGGTCCGGCATATGATCAGGATTACGGCTCTGGTTGTAAGGCATATTCACTTACCTTCTCACTTGCTGACAATGTCGATAACAAAAACCTTCGCGGGATGCTGATTCTTCAGAATCTGGAAACCATCGGAGAGATTGTCTCCTGTTCTCCTGAACGGACTATTGTCGAGGATGATGAGAATTTTTCCGGTGATGCCACTCTTGACTTCAGGACAAATGCTGGCATAGGTGCAATAGAGACCATTCTCGGGATATCGGATATTAAAACCCGGACTATCTCTGAACTCACCATGCCAGCAGACGTGACTCCTGTTCCTCTGGAGAAACCTGAGTCAGCCTTTCCTATGGCACCACCATCTTCAGGGGATGGTGTCAGGTATGAAGTCCATGTGGAGATTGCGTCTTCGGTTGATTCGCGTAATCTTCGTTCAATGCTGCTCCTTCAGAACCTTGAGGGACTTGGGACTATCGCTCATATCTCTCCGAAACGGGAGATCATCGAGGATAGCGATACATACAACGGAGTCATGGATGTTCTCCTCGCAACTCCCGAGCCGCAGGAGAAGATCCTTGCCCTGCTGAAAGGTTCAGATATTAAAAATCATTCTGTCAGGGTGGAAGAAGCAGGTCTTTCAAAGGAGCCCGGAGCTGCTCCGGATGGATTGGATAGCACTTCTTTTACCGGGCTCCGTGCCTCCTCAGCAGAAAAGGCGGAGAAAAAGAGGGAAGTTAAAAATATCCGGGTTGATATTGACCGACTTGACCACATGATGAACCTGGTCGAGGATCTGGTTATCAACCGTGGTCGTCTTGAGCAGATAGCCCAGCAATATAAGATAAAAGAACTTGATGAGACCCTCAACATGGTCGGCAGATCGGTATCTGATCTGCAGGTTATGATGATGGACATCCGGATGATCCCGCTGAACCATATTTTTAATCGGTTTCCCCGGACTGTTCGCGACATCGCTGCCAAAGAAGGAAAGGAAGTTGACTTTGTGGTTGAGGGTGGTGACACCGAACTTGACCGGTCGGTTATGGATGGCCTGAATGATCCGCTTCTTCACCTCATCAGAAATGCTCTTGATCATGGCATTGAATCACCGGACGTCAGGATCGCAAATGGGAAAAACCCGAAAGGCAGGCTGACACTCTCCGCATCCAGGGACAAGGATAATGTCATCATCGTCATTGAAGATGACGGCGGCGGGGTGAATGTTGAGAAGATCAAAAAGAAGGCAGTTGAACGGGGCCTTATCACAGATGAGATCGCTGCATCAATGAGTGATCAGGATTCCTATGATCTCCTCTTTCAGCCTGGTTTCTCAACGGCAGATAAGATCACTGATATCAGCGGTCGTGGTGTCGGACTTGATGTCGTCAGGACAACGATTGCCTCATTACAGGGCACAATAAAACTGGAGTCTGTTCTTGGTCAGGGCAGCAGGTTTGAGCTGGTCCTGCCCCCGACGATGGCAATCGTGATGGTGATGATGATCCGGATTAACGGGAAGCGGTGTGCCATCCCCATTACCAACGTTGCTGAGGTTGCAAGCCTTGCTGCATTCCCCATTCAGAACATAGGCAATGGGGAAGGTCTCCTGATGCGGGATGAGATCATTGTCCTGTACCGGCTCGATGATATGTTTGGCAGGTCCAAGTCAGAAGAGGTCATTGTAGTCCTTCAGAATGGGAATAAGAAGGGTGCCGTCATCGCAGATCTTATCGAGGGACAGCAGGAAGTGGTTATAAAACCGCTCTCTAAATTTGTCGGAGCATGTGAGGGGGTCAGCGGTGTTACTATCCCTGGTGACGGAGAAGTAGTTCCTGTCCTTGATGTCAAGGCAATTCTTCGGGAAGGAGGACAGAAATCCGGACGGAAAGCTGGTGGAAGGAGGGTGAAAAAGATGATTAAAAATGTGGTAACAGATGGAGATCTGGTTATCAGCGATCAACAGGCCGATGAACTTCGGGAACTTGGAAATATCGGTGCTGCCCATGCGGCAACAACCCTGTCTACAATTCTGAGTACGATGATTCAGATCAGGGTTCCTGAGATTATCCTGGTCAATCTTGCCAACCTGCGTAATTATCTTGATGATGTCATGGCCGCTATGACGGTCTTTCAGATCCAGGGCCAGATTAAAGGAGAAGGGTACCTTATCCTTCATATTCCGGAAGATTCGATCATCAGGCTTACCAATATCATGATCGGAACGACTGAGCAGGACCGGGAGATTGATGACATGGACCGGTCTGCCATCAATGAGATTGGGAATATTATGACTTCATCGTTCCTTGATGCATGTGCCACCCTGCTCAATATCATCATGATACCCTCCCCTCCGTCCATGGTCATTGACATGCCTCATGCTGCTCTTCAGTCCATCATTGCCACTCAGGAGATCAAGGAGAGTGTTGACGAAGTTGTGTTATTCAGGACAGAACTGACATGTGCAACTCATGAGATTAAAGCAAATATCATCCTTCTTCCAAGCAGATCCCTGCTTGCAGAAATTTTTGCCAGAATGGAGAACGTCATAGCGATTGCAAACTCAGGCTGAATTGAATGAGCGAGACGATTACCGGCAGTGACCAGCGTGAGGTCATCATTATCGGTATTGGTGAATGGAGTACGGGAGATACGGTCATGACATCGATAGGTCTCGGCTCCTGCATCGGTCTTGTAATTCATGATGAGACACGGCATATTGGTGGTCTTGCCCATGTCATGCTTCCAAAATCAAGCGGGAAACCGAATGAACGGGCCGGGAAATATGCCGATACTGCGGTTGAAGTGCTGATTAAGGAACTGACGCAAAAGGGAAGCAAGCTGATCAACATGAAGGCGAAACTTGCCGGTGGCGCTTCCATGTTCCAGAATTTTTCAGGGAACCTGAATATCGGAGAGCGAAACGCTGAAGCGCTCAAGGCTATCCTGAAAGAATTATCTATCCCCATTGTCCGTGAAGACCTTGGCGGAACAATAGGAAGAACAGTGACGTATTATCCAAAAGAAAACGGCCGGTTAGTAATCAGGCAGGCTGACGGCACAACAAGAGAAATTTAAAATTTTTTTAGATTCCTGCCGCTGAATCTTCGATTATCTTTTCCAGCATCCTGACAATGTCCAGCAGAACCGGCGGGTTAGGCAGCATGAAGATGTTCAGACTGAGTTCGTGTTCATCACATATCAGTTCAGTCTTGAAAAAGACGACATTATCATAGAGAATATTACTCTCTTTAATCACCAGATCAAAGACATTTTTCGGATAATCAAATATTGTTCTGGGTGGGGAGGGAAGCATGATAATTCCCAGCAATTCCGCAGTCCCGTCCAGAAAGGCCGATACCATGATGTTTCCGATCTCATTGATGGCACTCTCATCCATCTCATTGAGTGGCCGGTCCGGTTCAATGGGCAGCCCGAGCATGATACTGGTCATCTGTATGACTGATTCCTGTGGGACATGAAGAATTACATACCCGGCCTTTGCCATCTGGCCTTCCATGGTAAAGACGACCATAGCAGCTAGACCCTGCTCAATCTGCTCATTAATTGCCCGAAGATCAACGATGCTGATCTCCGGGACATTCAGCATAATGGGCGTGTTCAGCATCGTGGAAAGGGTGGTTGCAGCATGCGAAGCACCAATATTTCCAAGTTCCCTGAGCGCATCTTTCTGATTGTCATTCAGGTCTACGCGGAAATCATTGATTGATTTATCATTCATGGTTATGGTTAAGGGTGCTGCACCAGTCTGGGGAATTTGTTCATCAGCCTGGTTTTGTTCATTATCAGCGGCTCCATCATCAGGGATCTCATCCTTATACTGCATGAGGATGCTCATGACCGGGTCGTCAACAGGTATCTGGGGACTTTGTGCCGGTTTTTTTGGTGGTTCCTCAACAGGTTCGCTGCTCTCTTCTGCTGGTTGTTCTTCCTGGTCAGAAGAGTACTGGGCGAGGATAGACATAACAATATCTGCTTCAGTCTGGGGCTTTTGTGGCTCTGCTGGTTTTTGAGCAGGAATAGTTTCCTCTGGCTCTGCTTCCTCCTCATACAGATCATCATCAATCAGTGCAGATACAGGTTTTACCGGTTCTGATGGAGGTTTATGTTCTGCTTTCTCTGTATGTTCAGGTTTTGGCTGCCCTTCAAAAGTCTGACATCGTTCCAGGTGCTCTTTTGCTACCGGATCGCCGGCGTAAATTCCGAGTGCTTCTTCAAATGCCTGGCATGCAAGTGAGTACTCTCCCAGTTCCTCATAGGAAAGACCCATCTTGAGAAATGGTTCGATAAAGTCCGGATGGATGGTACTTGCAGATTCAAAATACTGGATCGCTGCATAGTAGTTTTTCTGGTCCATGAGGAGGTTGCCCCACTGCATGTACCTGATATATATCTCCTCTTCAGGTCTTGACCGGTATTTCGGACGATATTGGTCGGTCTTCCCGGGACGCATTAGGAGCGTCAGGTTTTTTCGTGCGACAGGATTCTCGGGGTCTATGTCAAGTGCTGTCGTGAAGCATTTTCTCGCATGGGAAAACCGTCCCATTCTGACATAGGTGTAGCCGAGATTGATTATCGCTGCGACATTATCCGGGTCCTGTGTGAAGGCTTTTCTGAATAAAAATGATGCCTGATCATATTCCTTCCTATCAAGGGCTGACTCACCCATACGGAGTAGATTTCTGACCTCCCGGCGTAATGCGGCATCCATGGCAATCAATGAATATGAGAAATTCCCCGGAGAAAAAACCGGGCATTCAGGCTGATAGTAGAATTATTCCGTGTATAGATTATATACATTGCTCAATGCTCTTACCTGATGCAGTATTACATGACAAATACAGCTGCAGCAATGACGGTTGTCCATCTGCCATCAGGGTCACCTTTTTCTGATGTGCAGATATGTGACGTTTTGATTATCTTGCCACTTGCCTTGTAGATCTGCTCCCGCTCCTGCCATGCAGTGTCCGGGTCAAACTCAATTCCAAGGGTGGTTGCGAGCATGGTTGCGGCAAGATCCTCTGCATATTCTCCTGCCTGGAGCTGGTCCTCTCCATATGAATGATGTTCGGAAAGATACCCGTAATGGTTTTTTTCTTCGGGGACAGCAAGACCGATTGCAGCACTCATCAGGCGGTTTGGTTCATTTGTATCATTCCTGGCCATCACCGTAAATACAATTTCCCCAGGTTTTAACATGCTGAGTCCTTCCTCCCGTGGTATCTCGATGCATTTTGGAGGATAGATGCTCGAGACATTGACTAAATTAAACATCTCAATACCTGCAGATCGCAGTGCGGCTTCGAATGAAGCAAGCCGGTCTTTATGCACACCAACCCCTCCGGTAAAGAAGACTCTCCGCGGAACCATCATTATGTACTCATGAGCTGTAATTGACCATAAAAACAATCCGTCAGCATATGTATCAAAAAACAGTGAAAAATTGTATCAACACACGTCTTCATCGGATGGTTCTGAATTGATGTAAACCTGCCTGATGATCCCTTCCGGTCGTACCTTATAATCTTATCAGGCTAACACATATGGGATATTCACCATGAAGGCAGTGCTCGGACTCGAGAATGGACGATATTTCTTCGGAGAGGGCTTTGGAGTTGAGGGTGAAACAGGAGGCGAACTCGTGTTTACAACCCAGATGGCCGGATATATGGAAGCTCTCACTGATCCGAGTTACCATGGCCAGATTCTTCTTTTTACCTATCCGTTAATAGGAAATTACGGCGTCGATAAAGAAAACTTTCAAAATCCGCGTGTCTGGGCAGGGGGGTGCGTTATCCATGAACTCTGCCGGAAACCCGCGCAATCACCTCCTCTCCACACTTTTTTTGAAGAACAGGGTCTTTTTGGGATATCCGGGATCGATACCCGCCATCTTACGATTAGCATTCGTGAACAGGGAACCGTTCGTGCAGCTCTTATCACCGGCAGTGATGACTGGCAGGCAGCGGTTGAGATGGCACAAAAAACACCGGATATTTCTGCCCGGTCCCTCATTCCTGATGTCAGTTGTAAGGAACCATGGCATCATCCGGGGAACGGACCCAGGGTTGCAGTTCTGGACCTTGGCATCAAGACAAATATGCTTAAATCTCTCTCATCACGGGGCGGTGATCTCTATGTCTTCCCCCATGATGCGAAACCTGATGAGATTCTTGCCTGTCGTCCGGATGGTCTGTTCATTAGTAATGGACCCGGAAATCCAAAGCAGGCACAGACGACTGTTGCTACCGTTCGCGAACTCATCGGTCAGATGCCCGTCTTTGGAATCTGTATGGGGAATCAGATCTGTGGTCTTTCCTTAGGTGCCGACTGTAGCAAGATGAAGTTCGGGCACCGGGGGGCGAACCAGCCGGTGAGATGTATTGACGGGAGTATTGCCATCACCTCTCAGAATCACGGGTTTGTAGTCGACGGCGAGACCCTTCCGGAAGGGTGCAGAATTACCTATGTCAACTGCAATGACGGAACTCTTGAAGGGTTTGAGGATCCCTCACTTGGCATCTACTGTGTCCAGTTCCATCCTGAAGCGCATGCAGGTCCGCATGATACAGAAGAACAATATTTCGATACCATGTTTCGGAGGATGGTCTGATGCCGCGGGATCCATCAATTAAAAAGGTCCTCCTTATCGGTTCAGGGCCGATTCAGATCGGACAGGCTGCAGAATTTGACTTTTCAGGTTCACAGGCATGCCGTGCCCTTCGTGAAGAGGGAGTGTCGGTTGTGCTGGTCAATTCCAATCCTGCAACAATCCAGACCGATCCCGATATGGCTGATGTGACCTACGTCGAGCCACTCCAGGCTGATATCATTGCCAAGATCATCAAAAAAGAGAAACCTGATGGAATTCTTTCTGGTATGGGTGGTCAGACCGGGCTTAATTTAACGGCAGAACTTGCGGAGATGGGCGCCCTTGAAGGGATTAAGATCCTTGGAACACCGCTCAAGGCTATCTACGAAGGAGAAGACCGGGAAAAATTCCGTGACCTCATGAACCGGATTGGTGAGCCGGTTCCCCGCTCTGTCATTGTCAGTTCCATGGACCAGCTCGAACATGCTGCGTCTGTTGTCGGATTTCCGGCAATCATCCGCCCAGCGTATACTCTTGGAGGGGCAGGCGGGGGTATTGCCTACAATCCTGATGATCTTCGCCGGATAGTGGAGCTCGGCCTTGGAAAATCACGTATCCATCAGGTTCTCATTGAAGAGAGTGTTGCCGGATGGAAGGAGATCGAATTTGAAGTCATGCGTGATGCCAATGACACCTGTATCATCATCTGTGGAATGGAAAATGTCGACCCGATGGGTATCCATACCGGTGAGAGTGTGGTCGTGGCTCCTATTCTTACCCTGCGCGATGATGAGTTTCATGTTCTCAGAAATTCTGCTCTGAAGATCATTCGTGCGCTCGATGTCCAGGGCGGTTGCAACATCCAGTTTGCATTCAAGGGAGACGATGAGTACCGTGTCATCGAAGTCAATCCCCGGGTTTCCCGTTCATCTGCTCTTGCTTCGAAAGCAACCGGGTATCCAATCGCACGGGTAGCTTCAAAGATAGCAATAGGGCTGCGGCTTGAGGAAATTCTCAATACCGTCACCGGTAAGACACCAGCCTCATTTGAGCCTTCGATCGATTATGTCGTCGTAAAAGTGCCCCGGTGGCCATTTGACAAGTTCAAAACCGCAGACCGGACCCTTACTACAGCAATGAAGAGTACCGGTGAAGTGATGGCAATCGGCCGGTGCGTTGAAGAAGCATTCCTGAAATCTCTCCGGTCACTGGATACTGATGTTGAGCACCACTCAGTCATGTCTGAACTCAGAATGATCCTCTCCCGGCCGACAGATGAACGGTTTGGTGCCCTGTTTGATGCTCTTCGTCAGGGGATGACCCTTGATGAGATCGCGGAAATCACCCGGATCACTCCCTTCTGGCTTGAAAAAATACAGAATATTGTTGATGTGGAACGGGCTCTTGCAGATAATCCGGATGATGCCACCATTCTCAAGGCAAAAGAATTCGGATTTTCTGACCTTGAAATTGCTCAATACTCCGGAAAGGACGTTTTTGAGATCGAATCCAAAGTCGGCCTTCCGGTATACAAGATGGTTGATACCTGTGCCGCTGAATTCCCTGCACAGACGCCATACTTCTATTCGACATATGGTGATAAGGTCTGTGAAGTAACCCATTCGGACCGGAAGAAGGTCATGATCCTGGGGTCAGGACCTATTCGTATCGGGCAGGGTATCGAGTTTGATTACTGCACGGTGCATGCTATCAGTGCGTTGAGGGACGACGGCTATGAGGTCCATGTGGTTAATAACAATCCTGAGACGGTATCCACGGATTTCGATACATCCGACCGGCTTTTCTTTGAACCGATGACCCTTGAGGATGTCTCACACATTCTTCAAAAAGATGATTACTATGGGGTCATGGTTCAGTTTGGCGGACAGAACGCGGTAAATCTTGCAGTTCCCTTAAAGGAAGAGATCGAGCGGTTACAGCTCAAGACAAAGATTCTGGGAACGACTCCTGACGCCATGGATATGGCTGAGGATCGTGACCGGTTCAGTGTGCTGCTTGATTCAATCTCCGTTCCGACCCCTCCGAATGGTTCAGCATATAGTGAGAAGGAGGCATATATCACAGCGGAACGAATCGGGTATCCGGTTCTCGTCCGTCCCTCATATGTTCTTGGTGGCCGGGCCATGGAGATTGTGCATGATGATGCGGAACTTGCAACCTATATGCGTGAAGCGGTTCGTGTCTCAAAAAGCCACCCGGTGCTGATTGACCGGTTTTTGCAGAATGCCATCGAGCTTGATGTTGATGCGGTCTGTGACGGGACTGATGTTATCATCGGTGGCATCATGGAACATATTGAGGCGGCTGGTGTTCATTCCGGGGATTCTGCCTGTGTGATTCCACCCCAGTCCCTCTCTCCGGAAATTCTGGCTGATGTCCGTGATTATACCAGAAAGATTGCGCTTGGCCTTGGAGTTGTCGGTCTGGTCAACATTCAGTTCGCAGTGCAGGGAAGTACCGTCTATGTACTTGAGGCAAACCCCCGTGCCAGCCGGACCGTTCCTTTTGTTGCAAAGGCAGTCGGTATACCCCTTGCAAAGATTGCTGCGCGTGTGATGATGGGTGCACGACTTGCGGATCTGCCCTACAAGGAGATGGAGATCTCTCATGTTGCCGTGAAAGAAGTTCTGCTTCCCTTTAACAAACTCCCGGGTGTTGATACCGTCCTCGGACCTGAGATGAAATCTACCGGAGAAGTCATGGGGATTGATTATGACTTTGGCCGGGCATATTACAAGGCAAGTATTGCAGCTCATAACCGGCTCCCGAAGTCAGGTAATGTCTTTATATCAGTATCTGATGACCTCAAGGATCAGATTCTGCCGGTTGCAAGAACATTTGCTGAAAATGGTCTTTCCATTTATGCCACATCAGGGACTGTTGAATACTTTACTGAAAAAGGGATCGCGGCTAACCTTGTCAGAAAGATTGCTGAAGGGTCTCCGAATGTGCTTGATATGATGAGAGCCGGAGAGATCAGTCTCATTATCAATAATTTCGCAGATAAACAGTCACGCCATGATCATCAGCAGATTATGCGGGTTGCCGTTGATTACGGAACACCATACATCACCACCCTGCAGGCGGCAGTTGCTGCAGCAGAAGCTATCAATTCTGTCAAGGAAGAGAACCTGACGATTGAACCTCTGCAGCATTATATCGGTCGCTGAATACATTCCGAACTTTTTTTACGTGCGGTTTTAACTTCTTCGAAGACTCATATGTAGAGATAAACCGGTGAAATTTCCATGGGAAAAGGAACAGTAGTACTTGCATATTCCGGCGGTCTTGATACGTCAATCTGTATCCCTCTTTTAAAAGAAGAATATGGGTATGACCGGGTTGTAACAGTAGCCGCTGATGTCGGCCAGCGAAAAGAAGAGATCTCCGTTGCCGAAGAGAAGGGAAAGAAATTTGCAGACAAACACTATACCCTGGATCTTATAGATCAGTTTGTTGACCGGTGCCTGATGCCTTCGATTAAGGCAAATGGTCTGTATGAAGGGTACCCGATGGGGACATCCCTTGCCCGTCCGGTAATTGCTGAAGCAGTCGTTGAGATAGCAAAAAAAGAAAATGCAACTGCAGTGGCACATGGATGTACCGGAAAAGGCAATGATCAACTGAGGTTTGATGTTGTCTTCCGGTCAGCAGATCTTGAAGTCATTGCTCCTATCCGGGAACGTAACATGACCCGTGAGTGGGAGATTGGGTATGCAGAGGAGCATGGGATTCCGGTTCCGGTTGACAAGGAAAAACCCTGGTCCATGGACGAGAACCTCTGGAGCCGCTCGATTGAGGGTGGCAAGCTTGAGGATCCAGCGTTTCATCCGCCAGAGGAGATTTATGCCTGGACTGTATCGCCCCTGAAAGCACCAGATGAGCCACAAGTGCTTAAAATTACCTTTGAAGCCGGTATCCCGGTTGCTCTTGACGGGAAGCGGATGAAGGGTGCTGACCTTATCCGCACGGTGAACCAGATTGCCGGACGTCATGGTATTGGCCGGAATGATATGATGGAAAACCGTGTGCTTGGAATCAAGGCACGTGAGATTTACGAACATCCGGCTGCAAATGTCCTGCTGACTGCTCATGCAGATCTTGAACGGCTTGTCCTGACACGGGAAGAGTATGCCTTCAAGCAGGGTGTTGATGCCAAGTGGGCACAACTCGCCTATTATGGTCTGATATATGAGCCGCTCTGGGATGCTCTGAATGCCTTCATTGACACCACCCAGAAGCGGGTTAACGGGACGGTTGATCTCCGTTTGTTCAAGGGGTCAGTAACTGTGCTTGGTCGTTCCTCTCCTGATTCATTTTACTCAATCGATGTCGCTTCCTTTG
>CAZEWE010000039.1:0-18840 GCA_964515765.1 uncultured Methanospirillum sp.
TCTCTAACAAACGAACTTCTTTCCCATATCCGAGCACATTTGTTTCACCGCTTTTCTCCCGCTGAGTACCGCTCCGGGAATCCCCCCACCGGTGACCACCCACTGACCGGCCATGGAAAACCCGGACAGACCAGGGAGTGTCTGTGGCAGATTCAGGAAGAACGAATCAGGCGTTACCTGCCACCCCTCATAACTTCCCTTCCAGTTTCCGGTGTACCTGACAAAAGTCATGGGTGTTGCAACATCCATAACCTCACATGATTCAGATAATGCAGGATACTGCTGGCACAGAAGGGCAAATACTTTTCTTCCGACGTCATCCTTTGTTGCCCGGTATGCATCACTTTGGTACGGGAGCTGGTCCCAGAAGGAGTAATCAGCAGTAATCCAGGTCGTAATAACCCCTTTTCCTGGTGGATAGAGGGTGGGATCATGCACATGGTTTCTGAAACTGATCGACTCCTGCGCCACTCCGGCAATATCAATCGGGTTGTCAAAGAGGACGGTCAGGTCTTTCGGGAGACGGGAGAGATCGGTATCCAGCCCGAATGAGATGAAGACAATCGGGGGGAATGGTTTCAGGTTCTGGTAATAGCCCCGGATGGTATCATCACAATATGCTCCCTTCAGCCACTCAAAGATCGTGGTATGCCCGTCAGCACAGGAGATGACATAATCAGCATACAGCTCGATCCCATCTGCAAGTCTGACCCCTATTGCCCGGTTTTTTTCAGTGATGATGGCGGTTACTTTACTCTTATACCGGATAGTACCGGCAAGGTCCCGGTACCGTTTCTCAATTGCCTTTGCAAATGGCAAAGAACCGCCTATGGGATACCCGGCATTTTTAGCCCCCTGCATGCCAAGACCCATGAGCGGAAAGAACATGGACTGCCCTTCCCATCCAAACCCTGCAGCAAGAAGGCCCCGGAGAACCGGGCTTTTCACCTGTGACAATACATCATGAACAGTTGGCTTGTACCGTTTCATCAGGCCGAAGATTGGAATATACCGGATGATATCAAGGAGAGTCATGTCAACCGGTGACTCCATCCGGCTGAGTGTGCGGATATCCTTGCAGAGCCGGGAGATGAATGGTTTATCTTCCGGTGATATCCTGATCAGCTCGTCATAGAGCCTCTCCGGGTCCGTGTAGAGGGTTGCCTCGCTCCCATACTCATCACGAACGGTTGCCCATGATTCGGGGTGATGAAAACTTCTGCCTTCCATCAGTCCGAGTTTCTGATAGACCTGGTACAGGGCCGTCCCTGGTTTTGACCCGCAGAGCCAGTGAATACAGAGATCAAAGGTATAACCCTTCCGGTTCCACGCGGTACACAGCCCACCGGGGATTGTATGCATCTCCAGGATTTCTGTCTCAAATCCGTTCATCCGGGCAAAGCAGCCGGCAGAGAGCCCTGCCATCCCGCCACCGATAATCAGAACTGACGGAGCCATATGATAAAGGGATAGGCGATAATGGATGATATTGGCTATGATGGAACCTGATAAATCATCTCCCGTTGTATTCCAAGGCAGATAAGGAGATAGGAATCAGGAGGAAGAGATTCTTCTCACCCGGTATACCTGACCAGATAAATCACTCCGTTCATATCATCTGAAATCAGCATAGACCCGTCTGGAAGAATCTCAACATCAACCGGTCTTCCATACACCTTCCCATCCCTCAGCCATCCTTCGATGAACGGCTGATAGGAGGCAGCAGTTCCATTCTGTAGTCTGACCTCGGTGATTCTGTACCCGATGGGCTCTTTTCGGTTCCATGACCCGTGCTCAGCGATAAAGATAGAACCGGTATACCTATCCGGAAACATACTCCCCGTATAAAACCGCATACCAAGTGAGGCAACATGCGGCCCAAGTTCCTGCGCCGGGGGCGTGCAATTCATGCAATTATCCGGAGCTAAAGAGCCGAATTCAGGATCTGTAATCTCGCGTCCATGGCGATACGGATACCCAAAGAACATCCCCTTCTCCGGGGCATGATTCAGCTCATCGGGTGGGATATCATCGCCAAGCATATCACGCCCATTATCCGTAAACCAGAGATTGCCAGTCCGGGGATCCCAGTCAAAACCAACAGTATTCCGAATCCCATGCGCAAATAGTTCAAGCCCGGTCCCATCCGGGGCCATCCGGTGAAGGGCAGCATACCGATCATCAGGTGGGAGGCAGATATTGCAGGGTGCACCAACCGGGATATAGAGCATCCCATCCGGACCAAACCTGATAAATTTCCACCCATGAGCAGGATCAGAAGGAAACACTGTGCTAATTATAAATGGTTCAGGTATCACCGGAAGGGACTTAACAATACCAGGAAACTTGAGAATCCGGTTTATCTCTGCTACATAGAGATCCCCATCCAGAAGGGCGACCCCATTTGGAGCATACAGGCTGGTCGCAATAGGGATGACCGTCTCTGCAAAGCCATCCTTATCAGTATCACGGACTGCATAGACTGAATCTCCCCTGGTCCCGACAAATAGTGTCCCATCAGGACTGTACGCAAGAGACCGTGCACCCGGAATCCCGGTAGCATACACAGAGACTGAAAATCCAGGCGGGCTTGAGAGCTGGGTGACTATGTGGTCATACGAGTTGGTGGCAGACATTCCGGCTTCTTCGGAGACCAGAGGATTTTGACCTGAAACTGTAGAATTTTGAAACCCGGCTTGTGAGAAAAACAGGATACACAGGATTACAAACCCGGCCAGGAGAATGACCAGGAGAGTCCGCTCACGGATATGAGAGAACATATATCGTTATCACACGGGGGGATAATCAAAATTCCGGTTCCCCGGGTTTCACATTTACATAAAAAAGTGCCGGGTGGGATTTTCTTTTCTCGCCCTTTATTCTTTCTTCCGGACCGGCCTTCCAAAAGAATACCGGATCACATCCCGGGGACAGGCATCTATACAGGCTCCGCACAGGATACATTCAGCCTGCTCCATCCGGTCCTGTTCCACCATGGAAAGTACATCAAGCGACTGGGAACATTTTTTCGTGCAATGCCCGCAACTGATGCAGTTTTCTGATTGTGCAGTCAGCTGCACTGCTGGAAGACCGATGGCATTCCTGATCTTTCTGCCAACGATCATCAGGACAGATATGGGACAGAAGAGATGGCACATTCCTCTCCTTCCGACAATCAGGGCAACAATCGTGATGATAAAGAGGATAACAATGAACACAGTCAGTTCCATTGGTCCGGCAACCGAGAGACCGTTGGTTGTCTGATAGAAGGGTTCGATAGAAGTAATGCCCCCTGCCCGAATGAAAAAGGCAACAAGCATAAGAATCCAGAGGACGAAGAGCCCGTACCTGAACCGGTCAATCCAGGGGTTTAAAACCCGCTTCCCCTGAATGTCCTGAGACAGATCCTGAAGAGAGCCAAAAGGACAGATCCACCCACACCATAATCTTCCGCCAATCAGGGAAAATAAAAAGATAAAGGTGAATATGATGGCACTCCCGGTGAATATGCCAGAAGCGGCCCCTTCAATAATTAGGACAGGAGAGAGGTAAAAGAAGGTGACCGGAAGGAGGAGAAGTGAGATCAGAAGGATCAGACGTCTGATTTTTTGCTGGTTCATACACCACCCATTCTCATTTTTACAGATTCAGACAGATTACTCAACTACAATATATCGCTGCACATAGGTCGTATCGGCATCGGTTGGTGGTTCCCAGGATCGGCGGTACACACCGGAAAAGGTCTGATTTCCAGGAGCAATAGCCTCAAGGGTCCACATATGTTCTCCTCCGGCTCCGACTATCTGCTTGTTCTCAGGACCCTTGAAGGTGTCATTTACGATGGCAAGACCGTCAGATACAGACACATTCCAGGTGTATCCGGTTGTCGGGTTCTCCTTTAACGTTACTTCGGTCATCTCTCCGATCTTCAGCACTACCGGAGACTCTTTATCAGTCTTGTTCTGAAGCACGGCAATCTCCTCCTCAAAGGAAAGCGGGATATCAGGTTCAGATTCGGTGTTCGTCTCTGATGGGACCGGAGTAGTCTCAGGCATTACGGGGTTTTCAACCGGATTGCTGGAAGTTCCGGTGCATCCACAGACACAGACCGCTCCGGTCAGAAGCAGGATGATGAAAAGATACGGATTCATATATACCATTCCTGTCAGGAAGAGCAAAAATCTGTCGGTATCAGGGAGAGGGGAGAAATATTGTAAAACAAGGGCGATTAACCCTTCATCTATTCCCTGAAGGAAACACAGGATGCCATAAATATATGTCGATCACAATAGGAATTATTTATTATGGTTCGGTGGTAATCCATTATTAATGACCGAGAGAAGTAACAGCAGGATAGACTCTGATATCCTGCAGACTCTCCTTGACCAGAATCCGGTTGCAATGGCCCAGTTTGACACCCGGTTTCAATTTTTATACGCAAACCAGGCATTTTGTGACCTCTCCGGCATCCCTTTTGAAAAACTCGTTGGGTCCAAAATTGCGGACTTAAAAATATTAAAACTGGAGGGAGAAGGATCCAAAGCCGCCATCGAACACAAAAGAAGAGGAAAGGCCCGAATAGAGGTTGAATTTCCGTCCGGGTTTAAAATACTGAATGCATATACCATCCCGGTTCTGGATGCACAAAAAAATGTCACATCAGCTCTCGGGGTTTATACGGATATTACGGCAGAAGAGTGGGAAAAACTCAGGACAAATCAGATAATTGAGAACAATCCTATCCCATTTCTGCTTTTAAAGACAGACCTGACCATTGAGGGGATCAATAAAGCATTTCTGCAAATGACCGGTTATACCAGGGAACAACTATTAAGGATGAATCTAGCCGATTTTAAAATTCTGAAACTGGAGGGAAATTCTGCAAGGGATTGTATTACATCCAAAAAAGAAGCGATCAGTGATGCCCTGATTGAGTTTCCATCAGGGAAGAAACATATCAGGCTCTATTCAATCCCGCTTCTTGATGAGAAGAACGATGTAAACTCAGCTCTCATCACCTGTGTTGACCTGACCCCCCAGAAGCGGCTGGCAGAGTATCAGCAGACAGAAGTTGAGCGGCTGGCACAAAACCTTCAGAACCTGGCAAACGGAGAACTGAATTTTGATCTCTCAACGGGTCAGGCTGATGAGTATACTCAAAAAGCCCGGGAGCAATTTTCAATTATCCAGGAGAATCTAAAGGCCGCAGGAGATAACCTGACTGGTGTCACACAAGAGATGGAACAACTCATCCATGCGATGACAGCCGGTAATCTTAAAGTCAGAGGGGAAGCGGACAGATTTGCCGGTACCTATAAAGACATCATAGCCGGTCTGAACCAGGTCATGGAGTCGGTCGAGGTCCCGGTTTCTGCATCCATCGCCCTCTCCGGTGAATATGCCAAGGGGAACTTCTCGGCTGCACCACCAAATATTACAGTTCAGGGAGATTTCCTGATATTAAAGGAAGCATTGATGAATATTGGGGTTCAGGTCTCTGCAGTGCTCAAAGAGATCGACCGGGAGATGGAAGAACTAACGAGTCGTGCGGAGGAAGCAAATGCCGGAGTTAAGGACGTTGCAGAGGGGTCGGCCATGGTGGCAAAGAATGCTGCAGATGTGGGCAGCCAGAGTGACCGGGGAAAACAGAATATCGACCAGGTTCTCCGGGCCATGATGGATCTCTCGGCAAATGTGGAAGAGGTTGCTTCAAGCACCGAATCAGTCAGCAGGGTCACCCATGACACCGATGAACTCTCAAAGAAAGGGGTGGAACTTGCTCACAACGCCGAAAATGGCATGAAGGGGATCATGGCATCATCAGGTGAGGTGGAGCGGATCATCACCGAGATCAAGGGTGAAATGGCACAGATTGGAAAGATTGTGAATGTCATTACGGATATTGCAAGTCAGACTAACCTTCTTGCCCTCAATGCTGCCATTGAAGCGGCCCGTGCCGGAGAAGCTGGACGGGGATTTGCCGTTGTTGCGAGTGAAGTCAAAGCCCTGGCACTTGAATCACGGCGGTCTGCAGAAAATATTGCTGAGATGATTACCAGTCTGCAGAAAAAGTCTGATGAAGCAGCAAAGGCAATGGACCAGGCAGAGAACGCCGTATCACAGGGGAACGGGGCAGTTCTTGAAACCCTGAATATTTTCAATCAGATAGTCGAGTCTGTCGGACAGATTGCCAGGAACATGGATGATGTGTCAAAGACGACCGAACAGCAGGCAGCATCTGTAGAAGAGATTACGGCAAGTGCCCATGAGGTGAACAACCTGGTCGGGGAGATTGCAACCGAAGCCTTGTCTGCTGCATCTGCCGCCGAGCAGAGCTCAGCCGGGACCAGCCAGATTGTCTTGGTAGTTGAGGATCTGAATAAAATAATCACTGAAGTTTCCAAAGCAATCGGGAAATTCCAGTACAGATAATTTTTAAAAAATAGGGGATCAGAGTAAGCTCAGACTGGTCTGTTCCATACTTCCATACCCGCCGGTAGTGGTTGTCAGAACGCTCGTCACCATCTGAACCATCTTTCCATAGGTATTGTATCCATATTCAACAGAATAATCATATCCGTTTGTTTTGGAAACAACGATACCCTCATAATCATTTTTGGTAATACTGCTTATTATCCCGGTGTCCGGATCCTGATCAAAAGTCCCGGTTCCAAGACCTGCAGCTTCCGGAGGAATGAAAACTCCTCCGATATGAGCAATTCCGGAGACTGTACTGGTCGAACTCTGGGAGGTGACGGCATCCTGGGAGACGGTAGTCACCACAACCGGCACAAACCGATCTGTTCCTGCCCCAAATGTGAAGATACTGCTCCTGGGAAATTGGGATGGAGCACCGATCATCCCGTCTACGGTGATTGATTTTGCCCCGGAATATGAAAGAGCAAGCCCGGTTGTCACCCATGAGGGAATCGTACCACCCATCCAGGGAACCGCTACTGTCCGGGTGTTGCGAAGTGCATAGGTGGAAAAACTTCCGGACTGGCGTTGATACTGTTCTCCCCCATTCTGAAACCATGCATCGTTTCGGATATCAGACTTATGATACAGAAGCATCCCGGTCTTCAGATCATATATCATGGTCAGAACTCCGCCTCCCCCTTCTGATGTGGAATCAAACTTTATTGCATCATATGCCGTTCCTCCGGTGGAATAGGGAACACGGGTGACGGCAAAGGTCTGTGTTGACTGATCCGGAATAGCAGCAATTACATCAGGGTTTACCCAGAACGGCCCACAACCGGCAGGGTACACGCTCCCATGACTATGAACCAGGTGCATGGTATCATACGGAGGCTTCGGAGCATATGAGTCGGTCGTAACCGCGATAGTATTCCCACTTATTCCTACAACAGTCAGCTGTGTAATACCTGATCCGGTTCCGGCATTATCACTTGGCATCGCAAATCCGTACTGGTTTACCTCTGCCCCGCCATAGGAGACCATGGTATTATAGGAGAACCGAAGGCCTTCAGTGACCCAGGAAGGGGCTGGGGCAGTCAGAAGTTCAGGGATGAAAACCGGAAGGGGATTTTCAACACCGGATACCAGCATCGGAGCTGCCATACCGGGAGCAGATACAACAAAAAATGCTGAAAAACAGATAATCACCAGGGATCTCTGGAGAGCCAAACCATTGCCCATATAATCAGAATGGGAGCACAAGATAAAAAAATATTCTATCCTTTGTTCTTGAAAATCTCCTTCTTCCGTGCAAGGATCTCAATGGTATTTGTAATGGAAAACATCGTTGAAAACCCAAGCAGAGTTCCGAGCATGACCCTGATATTATTTATGTCCCGGGTAATGAGCCGGTTTTCCAGTGTCAGCATCAGATCACTCTCCGCTGCATCGACATCAAACTGGTATACAGCCAGATTATTTCCGGTTACTTTAAACCGGGTTGGTTTTGGGACCGAGTTTACCAGTTCATAATTCTTTGGTAACTGCACCTGGACTTTATATTTTGTTACCTGGTTCACACCCGGTATCTGATCACTCCCCATGGCATATAGGGGAATTACTATGGAGACCTGTGAGAGGGAGGTCTGGCGAATCCATCCGGGAACAAATACCTCAACCCCGTAATACCTGTCAATAGTATGAGGTTTCACGACGAGAACCCCGCCGCTCTCTTTCACAAGACTCAGGTTTTCATACTCGTCATAGGGAATGCGGATAGTATCAGTACTCTCTGCAATCTTATCAGGATAGGTTATGCCTTCTCTCTCAGGCATCTGTAAAAATGAGATGTTATCAGCGTTATCAGGTACGACCATCAGGCATCTTGACTGATCCTCATACCCACCCCATTCGGTGATGACAATCCCCATAGTCTTTTGCTCGATGAGAGGATACAGACCGATAAAATACTCTGTACTTTCATTTTTTTCGGTAAAAACACCAACATAATCAAGGTCTTCCGGATAGAAAGAACTCGTGTAGGACAGATACAGAAGCGAAGATATCGTAAAGAAAAAAACAACCAGACCCAGTATCAGTTTCAATACCGGATGTTCTTTCATATAAGAAGGAATTTTCATAGGGCTAACCGGTCTCTATGGATTATGGATCGTATGAGAGTTTTTTTATTGCCTTTTGTATCTGCTCTTTTGTGCCTATCATATACAGACAATCACCCTCCCTGATATCAGTAAAATCCGGTACATCAAGGGTTACTTTCCCGTCCCGGTCATGGGCAAGGAGAGAGATCCCGGTTTTTTTCTGTAAAAAGCCTGCCTGAAGCGGCCATGTGCAGGTCACCTGTTTTGCAGCAATATGCAGGGAATGACTGATGATATGCAGGATCTGAGCGTCATGATAGAGCATCATCCGGCAGACAGCCTGTGCAAGAATTGTCGGAACATAGACTACATAATCGGCTCCTGCTTCGTACATCCGTGGAATCAACTCAGGTCTTGAGCATCGGGAAAAAATGCAGATATCAGGACTCGCATGTCGCACCATGAGTGTGGTGAACAGATTTTCCCGGTCGTCATTGGTGACTGCCATGAAAAAACGTGCATTTCGCAGAATATTATCTGCAGATGCAAGAACAGACCGGCTTGTCCCGATTATATCTGCCCCGGTTTTTGGATCATGGTCAATACTCACAGAAGAGAGTCCAAGACTCTGAAAATCACGTTTGATGATGCTTCCCATATCCCCGAAGCCTGCAATAATTGCATGATTGTCAGATCCTGTACGGGCAAGGAAGGCCCCATGAACCAGCCTGAATAACTGGCGGCCCGGACCTATGAAAAAGAGCACCATTGACCGGTCTATTATCATATCTTCCGGAGGAGAGAGGATTACCTCTCCTTTTCTGATGAGGTAGATCAGTCTGAACTGATAATCCGCTTCAAACCGGAATGATGCAATGGTCTTCCCTTCTGCAACACTTCCGGGTATCACCGGGATACGAACAAACCGGCAGCTTCCGATGGCAGAGGATGTGTCCTGCAAAATTTTCTGCATGAGAGGGTTCTTTTCCAGGGTATCAGGTTCAGTAGTAAGCAGGGCATGCCGTGCGGTCAGGGTTCCAACGATAGTCCTGGAGTGCACGAGGACATCGGCCCCGCAGAGAGTGAGTAACTGATTCTCTTCGTGACCAGATGTTATCACAATAATTCGTGCATCGGTTTTTTTCCGTAGTCCCAGGATCACTTCGGCAGACAGCCAGTCTTCAAGACAGAAAAGGATGTATTTGCAGTCAGGGACTTGTGCATGAATCCAGGTCTTTTCTTCATCGAACCGGCCAAAAATTACCTGAACCAGACCAGGAAGGGAAATCGTCTCCATCAGGGCATTTTTTTCATCTTCCTCAATGAGAACAATATCAACGCCCAGACAATGAATATGTTCCAGCACTTCACGAATTATTGGATTATAGCCAAAAATGACCACATGCTCACTACAGGGATAAGTCAGCGTTGCCGGAGGAACCGGATGGACCTTATTCTGAATGATGGGGGTAATAAAGAGGTTGACCAGCATAAGGAACATAACAACCCCGGATAGCATCATCACCAGAACAAATATCCATAAAAAGTCATGTGAAAAGGGGAGTAATTCACCATATCCGGTGGTAGTAACCGTCTCAACTACAAAAATAAGAGCCTCAAGGGGAGTTATGGGATTTGGTTCATATTGGTTATGTATATAAAAGAACAGGATGGTCCAGACCAGAATGATGATTGAAAAAAGAATGAGCGAAAAAAGAACCTGCTTCTCGTACGAAGACTGAATATTTCGAAGAAGGCGTCGCACTGATCGTATCATGACCTGATCGAATTCTGCTTTAAAACCATATATATTCGCTCATGGGTCGGGAGGTATCGAAATTACTATACTATCCGCCGATCCAATACAGGAATGTGAATCTCCATATTCTTTCAGCCCTCCTGTTCCTCACCCTCATCATGATGGTAAACGGGGCAGAACACCCCATATATAATCCTGAATCTGATCTCTTCAGGCCCGTATACTCAACACATCTGACCGGACAGATCTCTCCTGAACATCCTATCCGGGTTGACCTGGATATCCGTGACAGTGAGACAGGATTTGTCAGGGTGTATGCATGGGGAGAGAATGGAACAGAATGGAACCTGACCGGAGCTGAAGGATATGAAAATTTCATCGTCCCTGAGTTCTTTACAGATGTCCAGACCGGATACCCCCGGATTCTGACCCTGAAAAACCTGACCAGTGAGTATCTGCTCCTCGATCCCGGACATTATCAGGTTTTTTTTACAGCAGATTCATCTGAGGGATATGCAGAGATCCTGGTCATGTATGTCTATCATGAACAGATTGATGTTGGTATCATCGAAAACCAGACCCATTCAGTATTTGAAACATATATTCCTCCCGGTCTTGAACGGGCGATATTTATGACCGAGTCAAGAGAAGGGACCAACCTTGATCTATTTGTCCAGAAAGGGACGAATCTGCCTGGCTCATATGAAGAATTTTCCTATAACGCGACCGATGAATGCCCGAACTGCTGGTCGCAGGGGATAGAAAATTACCTTTCAGAGATGATCGTTCTCGATAATCCGGAGCCTGGCCCATACCTCATGGTTACCAGGGCAACCGGTGGCGATGACTTTTTCTATACCTACTGGACCGGGATAGAAAAAGAGAAATAATTCGTCTGGTTGTTTATTGTGATCCCTTCTCTGCATTATTCGGGAACCGCAAAACATCCATGAGATAGATATCATAATTCATATTATAATCATACGCCCAGAATGTCGGAAAATATGACCCGTAAGGCAGTCTGTCCCGCTCGATCGCAAGTTCACTCGTAATAAGGAGGGGATCTAAGGAAGTATACTGCCATCGTGGTTCATCACCCAGGAACCGTTCCACGATAACCGGTGTTATGATATCCCCGGTTCTGACGGTGAGGGGAATTCTGGAGAATAAATATTCCCCGGTTGAGGGGTTGACCTCGTATGGAAAGAGAGCGTATTGTATCGAGCCGTCCTGGTTTTGCATAATATTTATTGCAGTCTCACGGGTCTTTGTACCCCTGGTAATATTTACAAATCCAAAATATAACTCGGTCCCATTGAGATCATTGCCATAATAGGTGTTGTAAAAGTACGACCGGTTCCCGGTGCCGGTATCAGTCAGGTAAAAGGTTTTATCATCCGGATTTGGAGTATAGATCCCCTGAGCGTCAGGATATACCGGATCTGCTTTCATCCCGAATGAATGCGTGAAATTCGTGACGTCAGGCATCCAGTCGGTCTTTACCATCACCATCTGAATACCCTGATCATCTGTCACCTGGAACGTACCATTCCCAAGACTGGTGATAACAGGCTTGCTTGAGTCAGAGGATATATACGTGAGATAATCCTGAATAAATGAGAGCCAGGTGGCATTACTCTGATTAAATCCGAATTGTTCAGATATTTCTTCAACATGCCTGTTTCGTGGGGAGATAGTAGATAATCCGGTTGATTTCGGTCGTGAGCCATCATTCCGCTGATATAGAACAGAAGCGTTCATTGCATGGATAACTCCGTCTGTCAGACCAGCAGAGTCTGTTACATACATCCCCATGTTTTTCGAGAGATCACCAAGGTCAACCGATACCTCGGTATCTTTCCTGGGATCATACCCAAATCTCTGTGCATTATAAAAAGAAGTCCCAATACCCTCATATATTGGCTTTTGTTTCATCTGATCACGAAGAAATGAACCTAGGAGTGAGAGTTCTCCTTCCAGCTCAGGAAGACTGGTCATATTAATGAGGGACAGAGTCTTTTTCATCGGCTCATGATTCGGATTGTCCATGTATGAGTCGATGACCAGCTTCCCCCATTCTTCAATCGTTATCGAGGGGGTATCAGAGAGGACCCGAAGAGGGATCTCATAATCCCATCCATGACCCGGCTCAACCTCTTCTGAAACAAGCAGCAGATGACCAAATGGAGAGATGGCCTGCATGACCTCAAGTGACCCCATCAGACAGGCATCCATACCGATAAGGTCCCAGGTAATAGAGGACTTTTCCATGGTATCGGTTATCTCCTGCATGGTCAGCTGGTCCCAGTTATAATTTTCATCAAAACATAACCCGGCAAGCGATGCACCATGATCCCAGAAGATGAATATGTTCCGATCAGACGGGGGAAGATCATTCAGGTATTCAATGAACGTGGTCAGCCCTTTCGTATCCCCCATATTCAGGGATGAATCTCTGAAGGAATAGTGGCCATTTCCAATGATACCGTCGCGATAGTCATCCTGAAGGTCCTCCTTGTCTGCTATCGTCATGCCAGACCAGCCCATACTTCGTGCCCCACCGTACGCAACCTGGAGGTCTATATGCCCTGCATCACTGGATAGACCATTTAATATCTCTTTTATCTCCGCGGTGCCCAGATGTGATTCTGATTCCAGATCACTGCCGACCATGTAGATGGCTATCCGTGTCGTCGGCACTGTCGTCGGAACATCTGCTGCGGATGTGATACAGAGACAAAGGAAAGTCAAAGAAAGAAGGAAGATTATCAGAAACAGAGACCGTGAGACGTGGGGCATAACATTCATCAATCAATATGTCATTATACTATTATTTCTTCCTTTTGAGAGCGGATGAGGTCAGTGATGTATGAAAAAGATACTTGTACTCCTATTCATTATACTCCTATCCGGTCAGGGTATGGCATCAGAAACCATATCTGACCCGGCAATACAGGCTCTTGTGGTCATCCCGTCTGCGGACTTTGATGAGGACTCGCTCCAGACGGTGATTGATGAACTGACAACCTATGATATTAACGGTATACTTGCAGGCCCTGACCCTGCAGATCAGGTGATATATGGCAGAGAGGTCCAGCCACTCAATAGTATTCCTGACTTGATAACCAATGAGACCGCAATTCTCGTGATCGGGGGGAGAGACATGGGTTCTCTCTTTGGATCTGAATCCCTCACCCGGATCATCCAGAATGCATCCCATGCAGGATCAATATGTGCCGGGATCGGCAACGGGACACTTGTTTTAGGGAATGCAGGTATCCTGAACGGAGTGAAAGTATCAGTACCTGATGAAAGATCCCGTGAAATTTTGGTGCAGTATGGAGCCATTCCTGATGACTCGGAAGGAGTGATAACCGATACCATCATTACGGCACAGGGACCAGCCTCGGCACAAACATGGATGGAGATTATTGTCAGGGAGGTTATCGCCCGTAAAATTACACAGAATCTCGGGGTTTTATATCTGGGTGACCAGGAGAGTGGGAGATCCGTGTATGTTATTCCTGAGCGCCTTCGATCAGCAGTAGTATCCGGGATCAGTGATGGTGCAGTCAAAGATATATGGGAAGGTGAGTCCTTTGGCATCCCGGCCCTGAATGCATCGGTTCAGATTCCAGTACGGGGGGACTGGATACTGACTATCTCTCCGGAAAATAACGTATGCCTGCTGTATGAACAGTTTACCGGCGTTACGGTTCCATATGGTTCTGTTGTCACTATTGAAACCAGTCTCCTCGGGCAAAAAAGGGACTTTTCAACAAACACCGTTCCGATTGAGGAGATGATCCAGGACATCACCTTCCGGGATGTATACCAGAATTCGGATGAATACAATGAGTCAAACAAGACTCTCCGGAACTGGACTATTGAGGTGAATAACACCAATAGCAGTGTGAAAAAATCTGTTGCCCTCCTCTTTGATGACATCAGAATAGCAGAGATCACGTGGGAAGACCTCACTCTTCGTGCCTGCATAGAAGGGAACGGACTTGGAAAAGGAGTTCTGGATATCCTGAAGACAAAAGGTGATGGGGATACCAGCCTTGCATATGACGAAGAGACGGTTGAGGGAATTGGTTGTTACGAGGTGCTTTTGAGTGTTGATGCACCAAAAGGCATCACAGCATATCTCACCCTTTTTGGAAAAGAAGGAGACATTCTTCGGGATAAAGAGATAGTAATTCCCTGATCAGCAGGGCACATCCAATCTCTTTCTCTGTCCTTCCGCCCGGTTGCCATGAACATCTGTAGCAACCAGGAAATACTCGTACTCTCCACAGGCCACGGTCTCATAACTGGTAACGACATCCTCATTGAGTTCGAACGGGCGGGATGCTACCGGCATCCAGGTTCTTTCTCCATTTTGATACTGAACAATTGCATATGGAGTAATACCAATCCCGATCATGTCAGAAAGGGAGTATAACCTTCCGGAACGGGCGATGTTGAGGACATTCTCTTCATCAGGTCCGAGGTATATAAAGAACAGGGATGTCTGACCGGTTATACTGTCAAATAAGATATCAATGCACACCCATGGTTCATCGGGATCGTAACTTTTCGCGAGCTTAGTAAATGCATAATATTCCTCAGTCCTGTCATCAACCCGTCGCTGGAAGAATACCGGGATGAGCTGGATAGCTCCTGTATTCGGATCCTTCAGGTGAAATGCCTTCCCGTTCCAGTCAGGAAGGCCATACTTCCCGGATAGGTTTGTATATGCAGGTTCTGCACCCAGCAGGACGTCGAAATCAGGAGTATGACGGTAAAATTCTATCTGGACCGTAGCATAACTGCTGTCACTCACGTCTGTACCACTTTCAGACTCAATAAGGGCAGGGTTTTCTTTATCTGAAAGAACAGACCTGAAGAAGTGTATCAGGAATGAGTACCATTCCTCAGATACTGCAATGGCCGGTGAATATTCAAAGATATGCTCAAGTATCACTTCCTTATGAACCGGTGAGAAGATAGAAAGACCGGTTGCATATGGCCGGTTCTGCCCGGTGTGATAAAGAACAGCATCGGATACTGACTGCACAAGAGCATCAGCAGCAGGATGCATGGCAGGGAGTGCATTGCCGATATCCCGGGCAAATGTGATGATATCCATGGTATATGATATGAATATCCGCTCATCAGTCTCCAGACTCATATACATCTGAAGACCAAATTCCCCGGAATTGGTGAGAATCTCTTCGATGATCCGCTTCCCTTCAGGATCTTTGTATACATCGTTCAATGAGCGGGAAAACTCATCCAGTGAGCTGATTACTGCAGGAATAGCAGCCAGATCAATCAGGGAGAGCGTTGCCGGGCTGTTTGGTGCCTGGTACCGGGTGTAGCCATCAATGATGAGGATACCCAGTTCTTTTGGATCGACTGATGGATTGCTCACCAGCTCATGGGCAATGATGGAGTAATTCCATCCACGAGAAGGCTCTGTCTCCTCAGATGCAAGGAGGTACCGGGTATTGCCTGACAACGCATCTGCAACCTCTATCGTCCCCATCAGACAGGTATCAAGGCCAATCAGATCAAACGAGATTCCGGATGTGGTCAGAGCGGTTTTCATATCGGTGAGAGGAATATTTCCGGTCTCAAAATTTTCATCAGGGAAAGCCCCTTTGTAAGCTCCCCCATGACCGCTCATGATCAGGTATTTCCGTTCTGCATCCTCCCAGGGTTTAAGAAAGGTTAAAAACTCCTGAAATGATTCTTTTGAGCCCATATTGTAGTCAGGGTACGAACGGGTATACGTGTTCCAGGAATCATACCGGCCATTGTCCTGATAATCAGCGGTTGCATCTGCAAGAGAATACACCTGCATCCCCCTCCATCCATCCTTGTCTGCTCCACCATATGCGATGATGACCGTCAGGTTGGGATTTCCTTCTCCATATCCTTCCCGCATGTCAAGAAGGTTCTGGGTGATAAACCCATAGTCACCAAGCCGGTTTTCAGATTCGATATCATGCCCGACCAAATAGCAGGCAAGAAGAGTTCCTGTATGCCCGGATGAAGGTTCTTCATTATCAGAGGATACCGGGAATGCAATCATGGATAATGCCAGAGCTCCGAGAAGATAATAAAAAAGATATGAGCGACTGGATTTACTCATAATACCGATCCATCAGAGATATTGGTTAATCGTTGCCTGACATCGGAGTCGTCCGGATTCAGACCCAGTGCCTGCTCATATGCCTCATGTGCTTCAGATATCCGATCCAGATCTTCCAGGAGGAGTCCTTTTTCCTTCCAGAGAAGGAATGAAGAGGGATTTGCATCCAAACCTGCCATGATAGCAAGAAGGGCATCTTCCTGCCTCCCTGTTGTATCATATATGTCAGATATTGCAAGATATGCCTCGATAAACCGGGAGTCCAGAGTTACCGTCTGGTTCAGACTTTTCAATGCTCCTGATTCATCACCAAGCATAAACCGGCTTTTTCCCTCCCAGTAATAAGCCGACGGTAAATCCGGGTGCAATGTAAGACTTTTCTGGCATGCATCACGGGCATCCTGGAACCTACCATTTCCATAGAGGGCAGCACCATATCCGGCCCAGGAAAGAGGATCGGTACTATTTTTTTCCAGTGCCTTCTCATAACTGACAACCGCATCCTCATACTTTTGAAGGGATGTCAGGATTGTTCCCTGTAGAAGATACCCCTGCCATGCATCCGGATGACGAAACAGAAACTCTTCAACAGATTCAAGGGCCTGTTCCTGATCTCCGGAACCGGATTGTGCACGGGCAAGACCCAGCCAGCCGGCTGAGGAATCCGGATCTGCCTGCAGAACCTGATCAAATACTCTGGATGCGTCGGAAAATGATCCATTCAGAAGGAAACGCTCCCCATCAGCAAGAAGGCCATCAACCGTTCCATCACTCCCGGAGTACCCTGTAGTCAGGGTGCTCAGAACCCCGGTAAAAAGCCCTTTATCTATACTCTCCGCTGAAGAAGAGTTTTCAGAAAGGGCGGACGGAATAACCAGCAGAAGAAGCCCGCAACAAACAAGTATCGCCGCTCTCATCAGCGGAGTATATAATCCCGGCATATGACACCAATGAGGAGTCGGAATCATACCGGATAAAAATTTCTAAAAAGGGGGGGTTACTCCTGGGTGCATGTCGGAACAGGGGAGACCTCCGGATATACCGAACTGCTGCTGCCCTGTCCGGATGATCCTTTTAATTCCGACAGGAAAGAGATATAATCCCCGTTGTCCGGTGCCAGTTCCACGGCTTTTTGTGCTGCTGCGATTGCATCCTGAACAGGTGCCCCGCTATCATAGAGAATTTTTGCCTTGAAATAATAATCAGAAGCCAGATACTGCGGATCATCATGTGCGATGACAAACTCAATCGATTCAAGGGCATCCTGGTAGTACTTCAGATACCCTTCGATCTGTGCTTTTAATGTGTAGACGGTAGCCATCTGATAATCATTGGCAGAACCGGTTGCTGCTGATATCGCGTACTTCACCTGTTCAAGTGCCTCTTCTTCCCGACCATCATACCCGTGATAGAGGACTTTTGCATAGCCATATAAGGCACGGAAATCGGATGAGTCTATCTGTAATGCAGCCTTGAAATTTTGTTCAGCCTGCTTATACTGCTTTTTCATCAGATAATCCAGCCCGTCATCAATGAGCTCTTCAATCTCTCCTCCTGAACTGACCGGAACCGTTATAGGAGTCTGGTATGGCTGAACCGTTGGCATCATCGTCGGTGCCATGGTATAGCCGGGCATCATTCCCTGAGTCGGCATTGCTGTTGGCTGAGGATACTGCTGGTACTGAGGATAGGAGTATCCATATGGGTCATACCCGGTGTATTGCGGAAACTGGCCGGTGTTCTGATAGGGAAGCTGATATCCGGATGACCCGTCCCAGCCATACGAATAGGGATACCAGGCATACTCACTGTCATCATACATCGGCATCCCAAAGACATCATACACGGTACCCGGGTAATAGGTATATCCAGGATAGTACTTTTCTTCTGCATCACGCTCAATGAACCGGAACGACTCAAACATTGGATCTATTTGCATTTTTTCCGCATCAAACTGATCTGCGCGGTTGTCATACATCATGGAGAATGATCTGCCGTCTTTTACGGTTGTAATCGTGTATGTTCTGACCGGGGTATCGTTCCTGACCCACTGGTAATCAATGAAGAAGGCATCAGCATCACCAAGCACTTCTGCCCCGCTTGATACCACTGTTCCTTCAGGGAGGAGGGAGACAGACGAAACCAGGTCAGAGGTGAGATCTTCCAGCTGCTGATCGGTCTTTCGGACCACGATAGTAAGCATCGTGATATTCTGCGGAGTCTGGACCGCTAAATCCCTCGTATCTGCATCTGCAGCATACACAAGAGATGCACCCTCCGGATAGTCAAAGGAAAACCCGGCGGTTGTATCGTTATAGGTAAGATACGAGATTTCATCAGCGGTACTGATTCCGGTAATCATCACCATCAGGAGCAGGGTAATGATGATCGAATAGAGATGAGAAGGCGATCCCATA
>CAZEWE010000040.1:0-15589 GCA_964515765.1 uncultured Methanospirillum sp.
CTGTCAGTTCTGCCGGTGAGAATCCAAGATATGACCCAATATTGACAAAATCATAGTTTGCATTTCTGAACAGTTCATAAAACGGACGCCCGTACATCTCTGAATTGTCAGACGTTATCTTTGAGAACTCATCAGAATAGAGTCTGGTGGAGATTATAACCGATCCATAATAGATATTACAGTCATTGGTCACTCCCATCGCCTGTTCAAACGTCCGCTTCACCGGGGCAACCGGGGATCGCCCGGCAGCATTGACGATATTGGTCAGATCATAGCCCATATCCTCAAGCTTGTGCATAGCCATAGTCACGATCCTCCCGGATATCTGGATTGAACCGACAATACTTCTGGTGGATGCAACCAGTGCATAGAGGTTGGATGGTTTTACCCCGCACTTTTCTGCAATATATTCACAGATTTCTGCATCCGGAAGCACCCCTGCTTCAAGGGCAATAATGGCGATATCAGACGTATCGTGGTACTGAATCGCCTGATAGGTTCCTTTTGGCTTTAACGCAAGTGCACGTGCCGGTCCTGACCCCATCGCAAAGAAACGGTTTCTTTTAATTACCCATCCTGCCTTCTGAGAGCCAAGACAGGCGATGATCGGGTGCTTAACGGTCAGGTGGACAAAAGGAAAAGCCTGTCCTGCAATGGGCTGGTGGACGATGGTGGGTTCTATTAATCCCCCGGCGCAGACTTTCAGGAATTGCAGACCGGCTTCATGGCATCCGTTTTCTTCGACGCCACAGTCAATAACGGTAGCGCCGTTCTCAAGGCTGTGAACTTTGATGCCCAAAATCTCCGCGTTGCGTATCAAATCCAGCACAACAGGAAGGGCGTAGGTATTTACACTAATCATATGGATCAGGACAACTGCTTATCCAAACACTGGTTGCATGATAATAAAATCCCATCGGTTTTCCCTCATATGTTCATTTAAACCGATAGTATCAGGCATAAAAACAGGAGAAATGGCCAGATTATTCTAGTCATTGATTACAGGATCAATGGTTAATCTGATGGACGATAAAACTGGTGATATGATTGACGGGCTGTTTGCCGGACCGGATAGTTACATTCTGCTTTTTATCGACATTATCTCACGAATCATCGAAGTATTTGCAGTTCTCCTCATATTTGGTTCGGTAATCCATGGGTCTTACAGATACTTCCTGAAACGGGATTCCCATCTCCAGGATGAGATCCAGAAGTTTACCGGATTCAGACAATATCTGGGTCAATGGCTGCTTCTGGGTCTTGAATTACTCGTGGCAGCAGACGTTATCAGGACGGTGGCACTTGACCTGACACTGGATCGGGTCGCAGGGCTGGGACTTCTGGTTCTTGTCCGGACATTCCTCAGCTGGGCCCTGGTTGTCGAGATGGAGGGACGATGGCCCTGGCAGACAGCACCTTAAAAAATAGAGAGGTTACCGTATCAGGGTAAACATTGATTTCGGCTCTTTACAGATCGGACATCTCCAGGATGATGGGAGCTCATCAAACGATGTCCCGGGGGGAATATCCTGGGTAGGATCCCCCTTATCAGGATAGTAATACCACCGGCATGGATCACACCGCCAGATACCTTCCTTTTTGGTCGTGCTAGATACCACACGCTGCATTGTATACATACATGAGTGTTTTCAGGTTATGGCCTTTCAGGCGGATACTTATAGCAGTAAATAAAATTTCTGTCATGAACCGTCCGGATGCAATCACTCGGGCACAGATGCCCCCTTCATCCAGAAGCAATCCATTAACTCCGGTGATAATTGGAATCATCGTAGTAATTGTCATATTTGCCCTGCTTCTGCTATTTACCGTAATTATCCCCCTGACCGCAGAGCAGGGAGCAGAAAAGCGAGCGGACCGGTTTGATACTGCAGTGAATAGTGCCGTGAATCAGGCCATGGAAAATGTCAATGAGACCGGGACAATATTTCAAAAAGAACCATCAGTTCCGATGAGCCCGGGCCTGCTTGCAATAGAGAAACCATTCGAGGAGGAGCAGGAACTGGAAGAAAGGAGTTGAAGGAATTCATCCCGCATCATCATCTCCCGATAAATGAGAACGGAATAAGGCATATTCTTCCCCGGTAATGTAACCCTTTTCCTTCAGTTCATCAAGTTTGTGCAGAAGAACCGGAGGAACCTCCTGATGCTTCTTCTTTAATTCTGAATTTTTCAGCCGTTCCCGCTCTTCGATAAACCCGGTAGCCATGATTGCTGATGGGAGAGCCAGAACTAGGACTCCGGTCAGGGTGACTATTCCGGCAATAAACTTTCCAACCGGCGTAATTGGGACGATATCACCGTACCCCACGGTCGTCACCGTCATGACTGCCCACCAGAGTGCAGCTGGAATACTCGAAAACGATTCAGGCTGGGCCGGATACTCCACGACATACATGATGGTAGATGAGAAGAGGATAATAAACACCAGAAAAAAGAGCATGATGACAAATATCTCCTTTTTCCGCCGTAATACACGCCGGAGCTGGACAAGTGAGTCAGAGTACTGGGTAAACCGTCCCAGCTTGAATATTGATGCCAGGCGAAGGAGCCGGATGAGCATGATGTCATGGGGAAGAAGAAATGGAATGATTACCGGCAGGATTGATATCAGGTCAATAATCAGGTATAGATGGAATGCATATCTGACCCGGTCGGTGATCATGTGGACCGGACTATGAGTATCGGTGCAGGCCCATATCCGGAGAACATACTCACAGATGAACACCACCATGCAGACATTGATGATGAGTGTCAGAATATAGCCATGGTGCTCTGCAATCGGGTGAACCGTCAATAAAATGATGGCGATGGTATTGACCAGGATTACTGCTGCCAGAGCTAAATGGATGCCAACAGCAGTCCGATCATGCCAGGCCGGTTTATCCAGGATGATATGGATGCGTTCTTTAATCGAGTTATACCCCACAATATCTCCAAAAATACTATTTAAATCGGCTCTCCCCACGTCCCTTCATCATAGGTATAGGTCCCAATCCACCGGCTCGTATTTGCAACGAGATCAACAGCATCTTCCATCTGTGTCAGGTTTTCAGGAGCAGTATAGTCTCCATGGTAATGATACACCTGCTTAACATCAGTGCCATTTCTCACGGTCAGCGTTGCAGTTGGCATATCTGTGATATTCATGAAGGCATACGAATCTTCTAAGCCCAGAAAACCGCCTTCAATAAGCCGATCATACAAGTCTCCAATCATGACCGGATCGGCAGAGTCGGTCATGTTCCCGATAACTTCCACATACATCTCACCCACCCAGGCAATCGTGCCATTCCCAAAGAGGGAGACTGAATACACCGGACATGTCCCAAAACACATACCACGCTCAAGGGTTATTTCGATATCGCGGCCCTTATCATCTGGTGAGGGTGCAGCAAGAGCTGTCGGAAAAAGTGAGCACATTACCAGAAATACAAAAATTATCCCCGTCTGTCTGTTCATACTGGTAATAGGTCACGCCTGGTAAAAAATGTGGAGGGAGTTACATGGCATATGCAGTTGCGGGGATGTATGCCGAAGGAATAACATCAGGAACATTACTACTTTGCCCGGAAATCTCTTCTAAAAGACGGTACATCTCCTCAAGTTCATCAGGATGAGACACCCCTGCTTTTTCATACTGGGAAATAGCTGTCTCAAGTGCCGTTTTTGCCTCACTAAACCGATTCAAAGAATAGAGCACCCGTCCCTTTCCGGCATAGGATGCCCAGTTTGATCCTGCGCCCTTTGCATAGGAGATTGCCTGTCCATATGCATCCAGTGCTGAAAGGTATCGTTTCTGACTCTCAAGGGCAAGACCATTCCCATACCAGGCATCTGATGAAGAAGGCTGGAGTTCTATGGCCTTTTTAAAGGCAGTATTTGCAGCACGATAATTCCCTCCTTCAAGGGACGCAAATCCTTCAGCAATATAATCCTCAAAATCTTTGGGAGCTTCAGTCGG
Organism: uncultured Methanospirillum sp.; assembly: GCA_964515765.1. Taxonomy (GTDB): domain Archaea; phylum Halobacteriota; class Methanomicrobia; order Methanomicrobiales; family Methanospirillaceae; genus Methanospirillum. Next base: position 3,983 of record CAZEWE010000040.1, read on the forward strand.
GATGGGAGTATAGCCATAATCAAGGACAGTACTCATCAGGTTTGGATCCATCTGTGCCAGCAGCCAGTTCGGGGCAGAAAAAAGACTCCCATGTGACCATCCATCGTCCCCGGTGATCATACCAGAGGGGACAAAACCCTCATTATAGGGATAGTCTGAGTAAAAAACCGGTGCTGCTGTGGCGTATAGCGTGCACACGGAGAGGATGAGTACTGACAGGATCAGTACAGGGATTGGAGCAGCGGATCTCATACATGATTGATCTCATACGGGAAATAAATACATTCTCAGGGAGAGCAAAAAAAGAGAACTCTAAAAGGAGATCATCCAGCTTTTTCAAGTGCTTCCTGTGCAGCGTCAGTCTCGCCAAGCATCTCAAGTGCCTGGGCAAGGTCACGGTACATGGAAGCCAGCTCATCAGCCATATCCTCTCCGGACTGTTCATACTGGCTGATGGCAAGGGTTAATGCATCCTTTGCGTTCTCAAACTGGTTCAGGGCAAGGTAGGATCTCCCCTTTCCTGCGTTCGGACCCCAGCTTGATGCCGGCTTTTTCGAGTAGGATACTGCCTTGGTGTAGGCATCTATTGCAGAGAGATACCGTTTCTGGTTTTCAAGTGCAAGCCCACGGCCATACCATGCTTCAGAAGAAGAGTCGTCAATTACAAGGGCTTTTTCAAAGGATTTCAGAGCATCCTTGAAATTTCCCCCTTCAAGGTTAGCCCATCCTTCCTTTACAAGGTCCATCGCAGTCGGAGGTTTCGGGGTAGGCTCCACAAGCTTGGTCCCGAAATAATCCATTTTGCTCATTTCCTTATCTTCATCATCATACTGTTCAAGGAGCCAGTTTGGGGCAGAGAACAGACTGCCATGCGTCCATCCGTCATCACTTGCCAGCACCCCTGCCGGGACAAGGAGTCCGACAAGAATGAGCGAGAGAAATAACACCTTCCAAATCATTGCTCAAAGGTTATGAAAAAAAGAATAAATACATGTCAGGTGGTTCAGTTAAATATCCCTTACGGATGACCACCGCTCCCGTTCTTTTTCTCTTCCTCAAACCGCTTCATCTCATTCTCCCTGAGATCCTTTCGTTTAATCTTTCCGGAGATTGTTTTTGGAAGCTCTTTTACAAATTCAATCTTCCGTGGATATTTGTACGGAGCGGTGATAGACTTGACATACTCCTGGATCTCCCGTCCCAGTTTGTCAGACGGCTCATACCCTGCTTTCAGGACGATGAATGCTTTTACAACAAAACCCCGGATGATATCAGGTGATCCGATCACCGCAGCTTCCTGGACAGCCTGATGTTCGATGATCGCACTTTCAACCTCAAATGGTCCGATCCGGTACCCGGACGCCTTTATGACATCATCATCACGGCCCACAAACCAGAAATAACCGTCACTATCCTTGACAGCACGATCACCGGTGTAGTAGTATCCGCCCCTGAATGCATTCACATTTGCCTCTTCATTGCCCCAGTATTCCATGAAGAACCCGACGGGTCGTGGATCGGTTTTGATCGCGATGGAACCTTCTTCTCCTGCCTTGACCTGTTTTCCATCCTCATCATGAAGCTCGACTACCCACCCGGGCGATGGTTTTCCCATGGACCCGTACTTTGGTTCCATGCAGGGGAATGTCCCGACACACAGGACGGTCTCGGTCTGGCCGTATCCTTCAAATATTTCAAGACCGGTTGCATCTTTCCACGCTTTTATGACTTCAGGGTTGATGAGTTCCCCGGCACTGACACAATGCCTGAGCTCTGAGAAGTCATACTTGCGAAGGTCAGCCATGATCAGCATACGGTAAATGGTGGGTGGTGCACAAAAGGTGGTTATCCCGTACTTCTCAATGAGCGGGAGAAGCTCCGTTGCATTAAACTTGTTCCGGTAATCATAGACAAAGATTGCAGCACCCTCAATCCATTGTCCGAACAGTTTTCCCCATGCAGATTTCGCCCACCCGGTATCGGAGACGGTAAAGTGCAGATCATTATTGCGCACATCATGCCAGAACCGGGCGGTGACGATATGACCAAGCGGATATGTCTGTGAATGGAGCACCATCTTCGGCTCGCCGGTTGTGCCGGATGAGAAGAATATGACCATCGGGTCAGAGGACTTGGTCTTTCTCATTCCTTTGAGGTTGATGATCCGTGATGAGACCGGTGCAGGATAGGTGAGCTCACGCGGATATGAAAGCCAGCCCTCATGTGCACCATCCACCACCATCTTTGTCTCAAGGGAGGGGCAGACTGCAGCAATCTCATCCACCTTGTGGGCATTCTCGACATCCGTGATGATCATCTTTGCTTCAGAGATATTGATCCGGTATTCAAGATCCTTGGGAGTCAGCATGGTGGGTGCCGGGATGTATACTGCTCCGACCTTGATAAGGGCAATAACCATGAACCACCATTCAGGCACCCGGTGGAGCATGATGAGAACACGATCTCCCTTGCCGATCTTGTACTTGATCATCATATTGACGATCTCGTTGGATCGCTGGGAGATGTCACGGAAGGTAAAGAACTTCTCTTCACCCTCCTGATTGGTCCAGACCATCGCAATCTTGTTGCGGTCCTTCCGTGCCCAGGCATCAACCACATCAAATCCGAAGTTGAAATACTCCGGCACTTCTATCCGGAAATTCCGGTAGGTCTCATCATAATTCTGAATATTATGACGATGTGGTGCAGGAGAATCGTCAATAATCGGGCTTGACTGCCCGCACGGGTATATGCCATAACCGGAGAGTTTTCGAAGCTGCCTCGCACATGCTTCATTAATCCAGTCAGACCGGGAAACCTGCCTGACAACACATTCCTGATCGACCCGGCGGGTCAGGTCATCATCCATCGTAACTGAAAACCGAACCATCTATACTATTCTGGTGCACCAGATTGTAAAAGAGTTGTGAAAGAGTGAACCAGTATTTATATGAAAATCTGCTTTATATGCTGATTTCCAAATTCAGGTACCGGCTCCATTCCCTTCACGCACCATGGTGATGGCTTTTTTCGGGCATTCAACAGCACAGATGCCGCAGCCCTTGCAGAATACGAGATCTATCTCGTAATTCTCATCTATGACTCCGTCCGGGCAGTACATGGCACACATGCCACATGCATTACACGTGTCTTTGTCAACAACAGGCCTGAACACTCTCCAGGTTCCGGTATTGCCACAGGCCCCTTCACGAGGTCCGGACATTGCAAGTCTCTCCCTCTTCTCCATTCAGACCAGCTCCTCGTATGCCATCAGGGCAGCTTTCATATTTCTCTCATCTGAGAACGTCTCCTGAATGGCAGCCACTGCAGACTCCCGTGAAAAAAGACCCATCTTTGCAAGTGCTCCGATAACCGGGGTATTCAGGATAGGACTTCCGGCAACCACCAGGTTTGTCTTCAGAGCAATCCCGGTCAGGTCAACATGCCGGACATGGTATCCTTCAGCCTTTTTTGGAATTTCAGGTGCATTAATGAGCACACTTCCATCCGGTTTCAGCCCTTCAAAGACATTCACAAGGTCAATGATGGATGAGTCAAGGACGACGACAAGGTCAGGATTGTGGATTTGGGAGTATATTTTGATGGGCTTGTCATCTATCCTGATAAATGAGACAATCGGGGCACCACGCCGTTCTGCACCATAAAAAGGAGCAGCGGTTGCATACTTTCCATCTCTGAACGAGGCAACCGCCATCAGCTTTGCAGCAGTCACTCCTCCCTGACCGCCACGTGAATGGAGTCGTATCTCATACATCAGGCATCAACTCCAAACCAGAACTCTTCCCCGATACGACGGGTTTTCACAAAACCTGCAATATCGTTGTAGGTGACTTCCTGTCCGCCCAGACCTGCAATAACATTATAGCACACTTTTCCGGTCTTTGCACGGATGGACGATGCAAGAATGCCGCCAAATCCGAACGAATAGTTCCGGTCAATAACCACCAGCTCGCGGTCCCCAAGGTTCAGCTCAGGGAAGGGGCGGATCCACCGGACACGCATGGAACCAGCTTTTACTCCCTCATTCCGGAGAATATCCACGGCAACTTCTGCTTCCTTGCCCAGTGTTCCCATGGAGAGGATCAAAACCTCTGCATCCTCACACCGGTACTCTTCAGTCCAGGAGTACTTCCGCCCGAATGTCTGTGCAAACGCCTCTTCGGTCTCTTTAATGACCTGAACAGAATCCCGCATGGACCGCTCGATATCGTATCTGATCCTGAAATAATCTGCAGATGAGGTCATACATCCGTAGCCGGCCGGAGAATCTGTGCTTATTTTATGGTCAAGAACCAGTGGCGGGATAAAGTCTCCAACAGTGCTCTCCTCAAGCTGCTGTGAGATGTGAGAGAGAGAAAACCCGTCAAGGTTGACCATCACCGGCAGGTAAACCCGGCGATCCTCGGCGATACGAAATGCCATGAGCGTTGCATCATATGCTTCCTGAACTGTAGACACGTACACCTGTAGCCATCCGGTATCCCGTGCCTGAAGAGCATCGGTATGTTCAGCCCAGACATTCCAGCCAGGTCCGAGTGCACGGTTTACATTTGCCATGACAATTGGCAGTCGTGCACCGGCAGCCCAGTTGACCATCTCATGCATGTATAAGAGCCCGTGTGAACTCGTAGCGGTAAAGGTCCGGACCCCGGTGATACTTGCTCCAATACATGCAGCCATTGCCGAGTGCTCACTCTCAACCGGTATGTATTTTGATTTCAGACTACCGTTCGTCACGTAGTTAGCAATCTGCTCGACTATCTCAGTCTGCGGAGTGATGGGGTATGCTGCCACCACTGCAGGGTTTGCCTGTCTGACTGCTGCAGCAACGGCATTGTTCCCGGTAGAAAGGGTTAGCATGTTGCCTCCGCCTCTGCTTTCAAAAGACGCAGATTTCGCTCAATCTCTCCCCGGATAATCTTGATCTTCTCTTCAGTCATACTGGAAAAACGCCCCTGCATCTTCAGATAATCTTCCAGTGGTGCAGGCTTTATCAAGGCAGCTTTCGTCGGACCGTTCAGGGTAAGAGCATCATACTCCCGTTCATACATGGCCCAGATACCAGTCTTTACTGCCATCTTTCCGACTTCAATCGTCTGTGATGCATCATACCGCCAGCCTGGAGGACAGGGAGCAAGAATATGCATGAACTTTGGTCCCTTGATAGACAATGCCTTCTGCACCTTTTTTACGAGATCCTGCGGGTATGCACTACAGGCGGTTGCCATGTATGGCAGGTGATGTGCGGCAATAATCCGGTCAAGATCCTTTTTTACATGGATTTTTCCGCCCGGAGTGGTGGTTGTCCTGGCTCCAAGAGGCGTTGATCCCGATCGCTGCATACCGGTGTTCCCGTATGCTTCGTTATCATAACAGATGTACAGGAAATTGGTCTCACGTTCAAGTGCACCGGACAGTGCCTGAATTCCGATATCAACCGTCCCGCCATCACCGGCATAGGCGATAACATTGGTATTTCTTCCAAGTGATTCAAAGGCTGCAGCCATTCCTGACGCAACCGCAGCCGCCGCAGCAAACGCCACATTATACACCGGTATGTTAAACGATGTATTCGGCCAGACCCCCTGCAGAACACTGGTGCAGCAGGCCGGAACTACCAGAACAGTATCTGGTCCGGCTGCCTTGAGCACGTGTCTGAGAATGAGGGACGAACTGCACCCTGCACAGGCAGAAGTACATTTACATATATATTCGCTCGCAGAAGTCCCTGACATGACAATCTGTACCCGTTTGTATGCAATGATAAATAATGATAGTTTCAATGAACTGTTTATTCCCGGGCCCAACGGGAACCGTCAGTTATGCACAAAAAAATCTGCGGCAGTGCTCTGGTCTGGATGAATAAATGGTGCAGGAGAATGACTCATTCTCCAGGGGTCTGAGGAAGGGGCATGAATCAGGGAACCGGGTCATGGAATCACGATCGCGGAATCTGATCAGATCATCCCCCCCGATTCGTGCAAAAAACCGCTCCTTTGTCAGGGTGAAGTGACAGAAGTGCTGTGATTCACCGATACTTCGCTCGATGACCATATACCGTCTCATATGCAGACAGCATTTCCCACACTGATTACAGGGCTTATCCATCTGCCACCTCATACTCAGCATACGCATTGATTGCCTCAAGGAATGGCTGTCCATACTGCATGAGCCGTCGTTCCCCTACCCCGTATACCGTCCGTAAATCTTCCGGACATCTCGGCCTGGTCTTTGCCATCTCACGCAGGGTCCGGTTTGGAAAGATCCGGAAGGGGGGCATATCCAGTTCATCTGCAATGGTCTTCCTGACATCCCTGAGGATCTCATACAGGTTGTTCTCGGCAGGAGAGCCCTGCCCTTCATGTGACTCCTCGGTTAATGCTGACTGAAACTCCGGCTCTCCAATCCTGACCGGAATGGTACCGGCAAGGGCTTCCCTGGTCCGTGGGTTTTTTCTCACCACCGGATACCGTGAGCCGTACCTGGAGAGATACCCGCAGGAGATGAGCTCCCTGATCCAGTACACCCACAGTCCTCTCCGGTGCGGATGCCCGGACCCGAACGAGGCAAGAGTATCATGACCCCGGGCAATGACCTTCTCATCTGCAGTCCCGGATATGATATCGGCGATATACGATACCCCAAAATCATCCTTCAGTTCATCAATGCAGGCTGCAATGACGGCGAGTGTATCCTTCCCGTCCATGGTCTTCCGCCCTGAATGGCATGAGTCACAGTTCCCGCATGACGGATGATCCCATGATTCACCAAAATACGTGAGCAGAACTGCACGCCTGCAGGCACGTGACTCACAATACCCGACCATCTCATGCAGCTTCCGAAGACCGACCTGCCGTTCGGTCCCGTCTGCCATCTGCTCAATCAGGTACTCAATCTTCCGGAAATCGCCCCGGGAATAGAGGAGCAGGCATTCAGCAGGGTCGCCATCCCTCCCGGCCCGTCCCGTCTCCTGGTAATAATGCTCCAGGTTTTTCGGGAGGTCATAATGAACCACGAACCTGACATCAGGCTTGTTGATCCCCATACCAAATGCCACCGTCGCAACGATGATTCTGACCTTGTCACTAAGAAACCGGTCCTGGGTCTCATGTCTGACTGACTTTGGCAGGTCTGCATGATAGGGAAGGGCAGAGAACCGGTTCTTCTGGAGTAATTTTGCAAGATCCGTAACCTGCCGCTTTGAAAAGCAGTATACAATCCCCGACTCATTCGGATGACTTTTCAGAAACTGAACCAGTTGCTGCTCGGCGTCCTCTTTCTTATCAATCCGGTAAATCAGGTTTTCACGATTAAATGAGCCGACAAAGACCGCAGGGTTTTTCAGACTGAGCTCGCTTGTGATATCACTCCTGACCGATGGTGTGGCGGTTGCGGTCAGAGCAATAATCGGAACATCAGAAAACGTTTTCCTGATAATTGAGAGCTGGCGGTATTCAGGCCTGAATTCATGACCCCACTGCGAGATACAGTGGGCTTCGTCAATGGCAAAGAGGCTTATCCGGATTGATTTTAAAAACTCAAGAAATGAAGGCTGCACCATTCGCTCCGGAGAGATATACAGGATTTTCAGTGAACCATCCAGAATGGACTCTTCAATGCTCCGCTTGTCTTTAAAATCCTGGGTGCTGTTCAGAAATGCTGCAGGAATGCCCGACTCTGCCAGGCAGTCAACCTGGTCTTTCATAAGAGCTATCAGGGGTGATATGACAATCCCGGTCCCTTCCCTGATAAGAGCCGGAATCTGGTAACAGAGTGACTTTCCCCCGCCTGTCGCGATAACCGCGAGCACATCCTGTCCCTCCAGTACGTGAGTGATGATCTCCTTCTGTCCTGGTCGAAATGTTCGGTACCCAAACCACCTGTGCAGGACATCTTCCGGAAGAGGACCTTTCATTTGAATACAGGTTATATCGGATATAAGAAAACTGCATCTTCTCAGGCCGCTGGTACCAGGACTCATTTCAGGAAAAAATCGTAAAACGAGCGAAAGGTTCATGAGTCTGCATCCTGAAATGATGACTTAATAAAAAGTTCCGGCTGGAGTGAAGAGTTGCCGGGGATAAAGGGGGATAAAAAATTGGGTACATTTCTCGTTGACTTTCAAAATCAGGAAAAACCAGAAGATAACGCACCAGTGATCACACAAAAAACAATACAGACCGCCCGGACTACATCAAAAGGAACCGGAAACCTTCAGGTTGTTGAATTCATACTGGGAAACGAACTCTTTGCCATCGACCTGTTTGACACGCGGGAAGTCATCAACACGACGGATATTACCCCACTTCCAAACACCCCCTCGTTTATCAAGGGAATCATTGATTTACGGGGGATAATTACCACCATCATCGATCTGAAAGAGATGATGCATATCACCAGGGAGGCGGACGGGAAAAAGAGGTCCCGTATCATCGTCCTTGATGCAGGTGTCTCGCAGAAGATGATTGGTGTGCTGGTTGATGATGTGCTTGCGGTCTCCACCTATACCCAGGAGGATATCGACCGGGATACGCATGCCTCAAAGAGTAGTGACCGTGATATCCTTGGTATTATCAGGAAAAAAGTCAGAACTGCAGATCATGATAAAAATGAACTGATCATCTGGCTGGATATCAGGACCATGATTCACAAGGTGGAACAGGACCTTTAAGGTTCCTGGCCGGTCAGGAGAAGCGAGTACACCGTCCCTAGCAGGTGCATCTCTTCAGACTGGCGGATAATTCTTTTTACTTTCAGTCCCATCGCTGCCATCTCGTGCCAATCAAGATCTGCATGCACATCCCAGAGGATAAGGCCGTCTGGCGGAGCAGGCTTTACCTTGTTATTACATATCCCGGAAAGGTACTGTTCCAGTTCCCTGACGGTCATCTCCCCTTCGGATATCTGAAACAGGGATCCGGCAATGCACCTGACCATGTGCCATAAAAAACTCTGTGCGGTGACTTCAAGCCGGCATCCGTCCGGGTCAGATATGATTTCAAGCCGGTCAATCGTCTTTACCGGGTTTTTCCCTGGCTCTATCCGTGCAAAGCAGCGAAAATCATGAGTTCCTAAAAATAATCCGGCAGCTTCAGTCATGGAGGCAACATCTGACGGAGTCCTGCTGAAATAGTACCGGTACGTCCGGCTTTTGACATCATATCGTGGGTAAAACGAAAGAGGCGCATACGCCCAGGCGGTCACCCAGATATCAGGAGGTAACTGCCCGTTCAGAGCCCGTACGGCAAGATCCGGATTATGGGTTGATAAGGCCAGAATCTGGCTTTTGGCATGGACACCCCGATCTGTCCTGCCTGACAGGGCAAGCCTTGACTCCTGACGGCTGGTGAAGATCCCTGCCCGTAAACAGGCGGCAATAATCTCTCCTTCCACCGTCCGCTGATCAGGCTGGTATTGTGATCCGAAAAAAGCGGTTCCTATAAACCCGATCCGAAAGGCCAGTCTTACTTGTGAAGTCTGCCCCGGATCTTCCGCCATGAGTTACGCAATGACTGTTTTGTATAAATCCTGACCGGCGTCTTTCTCCCGGCAGGTTTCGTCTTTCCTTCTTTTATGGCATCCAGAACAGACCCGATATCCTTTTCAGCATCAATCAGGGTCCGTCCATACCCGATAAACCGTGCATTATGGGCATCACTCCCGGCTACAGCAGGCTTTCCCATCGCCCGGGCAAGACGTAACGCCCGCTGATTTGCATGGGGGATGACGTACCGGCTGTTGTACACCTCTATCGCATCAGCGGCACCAAATGCCTCAGCACATTTCAGTGCGGCACCATGCCTGTACCGGTGGAACGGGTGGGGGAGAATAGTAATTCCGCCGGCCTGCCGTACTTCCTGTATGGTATCCAGTACAGGAAATCCAGGCAGGGGGGCTTTTTCAACACCCAGTGCTATCAGGTGTCCTTCCCTTGTTGAAACCTCAACACCAGGTATGATCAGGAGATCGGTAGATAACTCACAGGCTATCCGGTATCCGTCCATCGTATCGTGATCTGTTATTGCTATGACATCCATCCCTGCCATGGCAGCAGCGGCAAGCACCTGTGCGACTGTGCTTTCACCGTCCTTTGAACAGGAGGTATGGATATGGAGATCGGCTTTCAGCATCCCTGACTACATTATTTTTTTATCTTCCCGGTATTAAGGAAAGGGTGATGAGGATCCTGCTACCTACCGGAAGAGTTACGTATACCATCGTTCAGGACGCTGCAAAAGGGTTTGACGCGGATGTGGTAGTGACCGGGGAACTTGCTTCATTTCTGACCCCGGCACAGGTACGCTCCCTTCTCATGTCTGATACATCCTATGATCTGGTCCTTGTTTCCGGTATGTGCACGGCATCATTTGCACAGGTGGAACAGGAGACCGGCATCCCTATTTACCGGGGACCCCGTCATGCGGCAGATATCGGGCTTGTACTCCCGCTGATAGGTAAAATAGAACTCTCCCGAGACATTCCGGCTGATGAATTCCTGTCTGGTGAACGGAGAAGAGAGGCATATACCAGGATCTCACGAAACGAAGAGGAGAAGGAACCGGTATTTGTCCTGAGGGGAGTAAAGATCGGCGGAGGGACCAGGATGAAAGTCCTGGCAGAGATCATGGATGCCCATAGAATCCCCGATATCCGCACCAGAGTTCAGGGCTTTTTTGAAGAGGGGGCTGATATCGTGGATCTCGGGTTCGGGTTTGATGCAACCCCTGACGATGTTCGCGCAGTATTTCACCAACTCGAAGAGATCAAAGGACCACTTGCAGCAGACACCCAGGATCCGGCTCTCATTGAAGCATCACTCTTCAGGGCCGATCTTATCCTTTCCCTGCAGGAGGAGAACATTCCCATTGTAGGAGAGAAGGTAGCACAGGCAGGATGCGGAGCGGTTATCGTCCCCGGTGAGGCAGGGCTTCTCTCAAACATCCGGCTGGCAGGAGCGTGTGGGATCACCAGGGTAATTGCCGACCCGGTTCTCCAGCCCTGTGGTTCAGGACTGGTGCAGTCACTTTCAGGTTTTACCGATCCCGGCTGTCCCCTCTTTTTTGGCGCAGGAAATGTCATCGAACTCTGTGACGCAGACTCGGTCGGCATGTGTGCCCTTCTTGCAGGGATGGCCTGTGAAACCGGTGCATCGGTGATTTTCTGTAGTGAACATAGTGACAAGACAGCCGGGTGTATCGCAGAGATGCGCACTGCAACCGGGATGATGGCCCTGATGGAGGGACGACCGTACCCGAAGGATCTCGGTATTGACCTGTTTCGCATAAAAGAAAAGAGACGGAGAAGAGAGCCCCCACTTGAATATTCAGAGGTCATTGTGGCCAGTCCGATGCCGAGAGAGATAACCTATGATCCCCGGGGGAATTTCCGGATAGGTATTGAGGACGGGTATATTGTTGCGGTCCGGAATGGAAAGGCGATAAAGGGAACCCGCTGGCAGGATGTGTTATTCACTATTCTCCAGACGGACGGGGTATCGCTCTTTGATCATGCCGGGTACTTAGGTGCCGAGCTCTTTAAGGCAGAACTTGCCCTCAGGTTCCAAAGAAGTTTTGAACAGGACGGACC
>CAZEWE010000040.1:15689-18809 GCA_964515765.1 uncultured Methanospirillum sp.
ATCGGGGGAGAGGCAAGTGCCCAGGTTCCGTTTGAGATGGTCCCCCTGAACCTGAAGGTCATAGGAAGCGCTCATAGCCACCCGAACGGGGCATTACGCCCATCAGATGCTGACATCCGCTTCTTCTCGGTGAGTGGCAGCCGGCATATCATCGTCGGAGAACCGTATGGTCCTGATGACTGGCGGTGTTTTTACCCGGACGGAACTCCGGTCAATCTTGAGGTGGTGCCATGATCCGGGTTGTTGCAACCGGGACGTTTGACATACTCCACCCCGGTCATCTCTGGTACCTTGAGGAATCAGCAAAACTTGGAGACGAACTCTTTGTCATCGTTGCGAGGGATGCAAATATCCGGCATAAACCACGCCCGGTCATACCAGAAGAGCAGCGGCGGGTTATGGTTCAGGCCTTAAAACCAGTCACCCGTGCAGTCCTGGGCGATCTTGAAGATATGTTCAGGCCAATCCGGGAGATTAAACCGGATATCATCACCCTTGGGTGCAATCAGCACTTCGACCCTGAAAGACTGACAAAAGCACTCGAAAAGCAGGATATCTTAACCCGGGTCGTCAGGATATCTGAGCACTCCAGTTCTCCTTTTACGAGTTCCCGGGATATCGTCCGGGAGATTAAAGAGCGATCGCATCCGGGTGACCAGAACCATTCACCGGAAAAACACAGAGAGTGGGATGCCTTGTGATTCCCCTGCTCGCATACCGGGACAACTCATGTGATCCCAGAAAATGCACGATGAAAAAACTTGAACGGGCAGGGATGGTCAGGCTCTTCTCCCGGCTTTCCGCCATTCCACGGACAAGTCTCATCCTTGACCCAACGGCAGAACAGGCCCTCTCACCCGCCGACCGGGAAAAGACACGGACGATTACCGCTCTTGACTGTTCATGGGAGGTCCTGAACACCGATCAGGTCCGCTCATGGCGATTTAAACGGGCCCTGCCATATCTGCTGGCTGCAAATCCGGTAAATTTCGGAAGACCCTTTCGTCTCACCTCTATTGAAGCCATGGCTGCAGCACTCGTCATTCTTGGAGAGAAGACTCAGGCAGAGGAGATTCTGGGTAAGGTCAGCTGGGGAATCAGATTTTTACAACTGAATGAAGAGCCTTTGGCTGCCTATGCAGGGGCACAGGACAGTCAGGAGGTCATCGCTATCCAGGGAGAATTCTTCTGACAGTCTTTATGTACTGTGAAAATACCATACAAATGAGGAACTGATGGGGATACGGGACTGGATTGGAGGACAGGAAGGGAGCCCGGCAACGCCGTACTGCCAGAAAGGAGAGACGCAACTGGCAAAGGAGAAGTTTGAAGCAGCAGTTCAGACTTTTAACCGGGGAATTGAACTTGACCGGAGTCATCCCGGATGCTGGATCGGGATGGGGAAAGCTTTTCTCGGCCTTGGAAAGTATGACCGGGCGGATGACTGCTTTATCCGTGCACTGGATATTCATCCGGAAAATCCTGAAGCTCTTACCATGCGGGCGTCTGTCCTCCGCCTTATCGCCCTCCAGAACCAGGACCCCATGCGGTGCCTGGAAGCAGTCGAGATATGCAACAGGACCCTCAAGATCCATCCGGAGTATGGCCCTGCCCTGCATGAAAAAGGGATGGCACTCTGGACCCTTGGAAAACGCGATGACGCGATGAGCCTGTTTGAGCAGGCAAAAAAGATACATACCTCATACCAGTACCCCTGGGATCTGAAGGGGCGGTACCTGTTTGAAAAACGGCAGTACCATGAAGCGATTGAGGCATATGAAGAGGCATTAGAGAAAAAACCCCAGGACCCTGATCTCCTCTTTTACCAGGGCCGGGCCCTCATGAAGATCGGCGGATACCATTCTGCCATCCAGTTCTTTAAAAAATGCCTGAAGATTCGTCCGGATTACACCGCTGCATGGCTGCTCCTTGGCAACTCCTACAAGGTTTTAAACCAGTTTGACGAGGCGATAGACAGCTATGAAGAAGCGATGGAGCTGGATCCGGGCAGCACCAAGTATCGCAAGTATATTGCAGATGTCTACCTCGTCATGGGAAAGGAAGCCCTCTATAAGGAAGGAAAGCCTCAGGAGGCCATTGAATACTTTGATAAAACTATCCGGATGATCTCAAACCACATCACCGCCTGGTTTTCAAAAGGAGTGGCCTATAAAAAACTCGGGGCATACCGGAATGCAACGGCGTGTTTTCTCAAAGTCGTGGAGATGGATCCCCAGAACGGGCATGCCTACTACGAGATGGCCCAGATCCTTGAAAAGACCGGAAACAATGAAGAAGCGATCCGGTGTTACCTTGAGACGATCCGGTGCGATCCGTCCCACACCGATGCCATGTATAAAGTGGGAAACCTGCTCATGGAAGGTGGGGATTATAAAAACGCGATAGCCTATTTTGACCGGGTTCTTGATAAACTTCCAGAGTCTTCGGTGGCTTGGTTTGCCAAGGGAAAAGCATTGCAGAGACGGGGACAGCAAAAAGATGCTGACCGGTGTTTTGAACGGGCTTCAAAACTCGCCACACGGTAGTTCAGATATCAAAACCCAGCTTATTTGGTGCAGGAACAACCTGTGGCCCGTTGAATTCAGGATTTCCATACAGGTACTCAACGATCAGTTCGGCAAACCGTTTTGCATCACCAGGGTCCCGGGCGGTCACCAGCCGGTCCAGAAAGACAAACGGCTTATCTTCAAACTTCACATCCATCTTCATCATCTCCCTGATAGAACCTCCGGAGATGACTGTTGCAGGACGCTTTTTCAAAATACCTGCCCGGGCCATAACCACCGGTGCAGTACTGATACCTCCGATAACCTTGCGATGAATCCGGAAGATCTTTACCAGTTCAAGAAGATCCGGATTGTTCCAGAAATGAGCCTGGGCTCCATGTCCTCCCAGAATAGTCAGGGCATCAAATTCCTCTTCTCTGGTGAGGATAACCTCCTCAAAACTTAAGGGAACATACACCCGGCCACCAAATGATCCTTTTGCCTGCCCCTTTTCTCGTGAAGCAAACTCGTACGGAATCTTGTTCTGATCATACACTGCCATAACCTGTGCCAGTTCCTTGTCATGGTACTGGGTTGGGGGGACTGCTATCAG
>CAZEWE010000041.1:0-18274 GCA_964515765.1 uncultured Methanospirillum sp.
ATATTTTTTGATAGATGAAAGAATATAGGATAGATGACAGTTTAGATCTACTATTTCGTAAGTTTATTTACAAATTTAGTTGGCAAATTATTACTCTTCTACTACTATATAAACATTTAGTTAAATCTATAAAAAAATCCTTGTTTGGAGCTGGATTTAACAGAACATATATGGACTATCAATGAGTGGCTTCATTTTATAGTCGTATAGTTATAATAAATCACCAACTTTTTTCCCATCACTTTTATAACGACAGAATGAGATGTCTCACTTAAGGAAGACTTATGAATCTTACATATCTGCAAATAAAATCACAAGTAAATTTGTCAGTGGTTTTTCTGGTACTTTTACTGGTAGTACCTATGGTTATACACAGTGCACAGGCCTCCCTTATCTCTCCGGATGATTTTACATACATCGGGGCATTTCGCCTGCCTGATGGTTCAGAAAGACCTGATACTTTTGAGTACGGAGGAAATTCGATGACATACTCACCTAAGGGCGATATAGGTAATTCAGATGACGGGTATCCCGGTTCACTTTACATATCTGGCCATGACCGAAATGAAGAAGTAAAAGATGGGGGAAAAGTTGCTGAGGTATCAATTCCTGTTCCTGGTATTGCGGATCATCCTTCAAAGCTTCCACAGGCAGAATTTCTCCAGCCCTTCTCTGATGTTTCAGGTGGTTTTTTTGATGAATTTTACAACATAATCAGAATGGGACTTGCATATTTGGACCGGAATGAAACCGGCCCATTGATCCATCTTGCCTGGGGTGAGCACCTGGTTTCTGATGAATCCCTTCCGACTCATAGTTGGTTTTCCCTGGACCTTTTAAATCCTGATCCAAAAGGAAGCTGGTATATTGGAGATCAATCTCATTACATGGTAAATGGATATCTTTTTGAAATACCTAAAGATTGGGCTGATTCACATACTGGAGGCAGATACCTGGCTACAGGGCGGTTCAGGGATGGGGGATGGGCAGGGATGGGACCAGCTCTCTTTGCATATACTCCATGGATAAATTCTGATGGTAGTCCAGCTGTTCCACTATCCCATTTATCCGAAGTTACTCTGCTTCGATATCGGACATCGGAAGAAACCAGTGATATAATTGATAATTTACAGAATTACCAACATCCTGATGAATGGGAGGGAGGAGCATTTCTTACCACCAATGATGGAGAGCAAGCGGTAATATTTGCTGGAACAAAGGGAACCGGGCAACGATACTGGTATGGATGGATAAATCCGGAAGGACCAGATTATCCATGCCCTGAAATGAATTACGCAAACGAATATTGTGTATGCAGAAAGAATGACGGGACTCCCTGTCCGGAATCAGAGATGAATGAATGTGAAGGTCATAACGATTACCGGGGCTGGTGGAGTTCTTCATTCAATGCGGAAATTCTCTTTTATGATCCTGATGATCTCGCTGCAGTAGCATCAAACCAGATGAATTCATGGGAACCACAACCATATGCAGTTTTAGAAATTGATTCGTATCTCTTCCATAATCCTGACCGGGTTGAAACAGATCTGATTGGAGATGGACAACAACGAAGATTCCGGATCGGAGATATTGCCTATGACCGCGTTAATCAGATTCTCTACCTTGTGGAATTATTTGCAGATGGAGCAAAACCAGTAATACATGTCTGGTCTGTAAGCAAAACTACTCAATAACGGTTTCCATCCAAATCCTTTTTTTATTAATTTTCAATCCTCTTTCCCCAGAGGCATCCAATCCTGTCCAACCCCTCATAATCATGAATAAGGATCAAAAAATTCCTAACTTCACAACTATGAATACCCATTGCAGAAAACAGGATGGTATTTTTCTGCAGGTTTTCTGCACGTGCAGAAAATGAAAAACCGATAAATCTTCTTTAAATTTGTACATGTACATATATAATCTATTATATATCTTCATTTTCTGCAACACTCACACTCACGTACCAATTTCTGAACCCGACTTCGACCGGTTCAATCTCTCCATGTATGTATTCGTATGACTTCTTGATTGCAGAAAATGAAATGAAAAAACAGCCTAAACCAGAGAAATATTAGATCGAAGGAATTAATCAGGGCGGATCATTGCAGAAAATAACTTTTTTCTGCAGAAAATTTTCTGCAAACCTGCAAATCATATAAGAGACAACATGAAGATAATTGAAACAGTGAGAATCAGAACAAAAAGAATTTTTACGCCGAAAGGGAGATTTGAACTCCCGAGGTGTTGCCACCAGTGGTTTTCAAGACCACCGCCTTCCCGGACTAGACTATCTCGGCACCTATACATGTCTGTATATCAACTTTAAAAATATATTCATGAAGCTCCGATCAATACCCGTATATTCTTACACATTTCACCTGAAAGGAGAGGGATAATTCTGCACACATCAGTAACAGTAACCGGTATCAGAGGACTTCCCCTGATTCAAAAAGGAGATGACCTTCCCCGCCTGATTATCGAAAAATGCGCTTTGGAAGATGGAGACATCATCTGTATTGCAAGCACGATTATTTCCAAGGCAAAGGGATACACCCGTCACCTGAAAGATATCATACCTGGCGATCGGGCAACGCATATAGCACAGAAGACCGGTGAAGATCCCCGCTTTATCCAGGTCGTTCTTGACCAGGCCTGTGACGTTCTCATTGAAACACCCTTCACCCTCACCGAAGTATCCTGTGGTCATGTCGGAGTCCGGTCAGGAGTGGATGCAAGCAATGTTGAAGACGGTCTTGTCATTACCCTACCTGCTGATCCCATGAAAGAAGCAGAAGAGATCAGTACGGAGCTCAAAAACCTCACTGGAAAGAGCTGCGGTGTTATCGTTACCGATACCTGTGGCAGATCATTCCGGCGTGGACAGACCGGTCATGCTATCGGATGGAGCAGGATGTCAGCCATCAGAGATTTTCGTGGAGACAATGATCTCTTTGGAAGGACGCTTGAGATCACTGAGGAAGCGGTCGTTGATGAGATCGCCGGATTTGCTAACCTCATAATGGGTGAAAGTAATAACGGGGTGCCTGCGGTTCATTTCCATGGTATACCGGCATGGTCCGGACATGACGCCATATACTTCAGACCAGAAGAAGACATCATCAGAAAAGCATTAAAAAAAGTGTAAAGGATCAGAATGCAATCATATTCAGGACGAAGATGGCAACACCACATACAACCGCTGCTGCCATTACTGCATAGGGGCTGATGTGGACTGCCCGCCGGTCTTCACTGTCATAGTAATTGACGAGACCAGCAGATGAGATTAATCGTCCACCTGCTTTTTTTGCCATAATCTATATCTGAACGCTGAATTATATAAAAGACAAGGCCGGCAATATAACATGATAAAAGAGTATTCGGTATCAGGGACCGCTCTGACAGGAGAAACCCTTGAGGCGCGGGATGTAACCATCGTTGTTCAGGACGGCATCATCACGGCCGTAGAGGATGAATCATCTGTCCCGGACCAATGGATATGCCCTGCTTTTTTTAATGCTCATACGCATCTTGCCGATACGGTTGCGATGGATCTCCCCTGCACAGGAACACTCGATGAACTGGTAACGCCCCCTCATGGACTCAAGCACCAGATACTGGCACAAACCCCTGAACCTCGCCTTGTAGCGGCTATGAAAGATTCCATGACTGAGATGATCCATACCGGAACAGCTGGATTTGCTGACTTCCGGGAGGGAGGAAAACCAGGAGTTCTTGCCTTACAACAGGCAGCAGCATCGCTCCCGATTCATCCGATCATCCTTGGACGTGAAGGTGGAGAAGATATTGCACATGGGGCGGGGATCAGCAGTGCCCGGGATGTTGCCTTGTCCAGGGAAATAGCAGACCGGGTGAAAAAGCAGGGAAAGATTGTCGGTTTTCATGCAGGTGAAAAAGACAGTGAAGACATTGATGCTGCATTGGAGGCAGATCCCGATTTTCTGGTTCACTGTACTCATGTAACGAGATCCCAGATCCGGAGAATCGCTGATGAAGGAATACCGGTCGTCCTCTGTTGCCGATCAAATTTCCTCCTCCGGGTAACATCCGGCAGGACTCACCCCCCTGTGCAGGAAATGCTTGATGCCGGTGTTGAAATCCTGATCGGAACTGATAATGTCATGTTTGTCCAGCCGGATATGATGCAGGAGATCTCTTTCATACATACCACCTATGGGGTGCCGGCTCAGAATCTTCTCTATTCAGCAACCCGGGGATTTCCTCCTGCAGGAATTTCTCATGCTATTTTACGAGGAAATCGGGCCTCATTCTATGTACTGGATTGTTCCTGGGGGAATTTGCACCATTCCCGCGATATCGAATCTACCATTGTAAAGAGGGCTCCATTAGGCCATTTTTGCGCAAGAATTTTTTAGGTAAAGTCCAAATTAGTTAGGAAGCATTTTTTAGGGGAGTATATGTACAACACAATTCTTGTTGCTATTGACGGATCCATTGTCAGTGAAAAGGCATTTGAAGCAGCCGTCGAACAGGCACAGGCCTGGAAAGCAAAACTTCACGCAGTTTACGTCGTAGAATCGGGGCTTTTTACAGATATACCGGCAGACAGCAAACTTGAGATCATGTACAGCCTGCTTGAGCAGGAAGGTAATGCAGCACTTGATAAAATCAAGGAGATTGCCCAGAAGAAGAACACAGAAGTCACAACACACTTTGAACAGGGACATGCCGGTGACACGATTCTTTCCACCGCTGAAAAAGTGGGTGCGGATCTTATTATCATGGGATCACATGGAAAGAGTAACATTGACCGTATCCTGATCGGAAGTGTAAGTTCCTTTGTTGTTGAACACAGCAAAGTGTCTGTGTTGGTGGTGAGATCATAGTGCCTGTCCCGCTGGTATCTGACTACATGACGACCGATGTCGTCTCTGTCGAAATACCTGGAAACCGGGATGATGTACTTAAAATTCTTAAAAGAACCGGGATCAGCGGAGTTCCCGTATTAAAAAGTGGTAAACTGGTTGGTATCATCACAAGAAAGGATCTTCTTCACAAACCTGAAGAGAATCAGCTTGCCTTACTGATGACGCCTGACCCGCTTACTATCCGCTCTGATGCAACGCTGACCGAGGCAGCCAGGATAATGAGAACTCATAATATCCGCAGGATGCCTGTCATAGACGATGGAAAAAAACTGGTCGGACTCATCAGTGTTGCTGATCTTATCCTCGCCATTGCACGAATGAAGATAGAGGAAGAGATCAAAGATGTATACACCAGTCCGACCTTTGCTCTCTGGGAAGAGACTCCCCTGCCCCTTGTCGGGCGAATCATGGAAATATCCGGGTTTGAGGCTATCCCGGTATTAAACCGTGAATCAAAACTACAGGGCATAATCTGTGAGCGTGATCTTATCAGATGTGCCATGATCGAAGATTCAGTGGAAACCTCCGATCTCTCCACAACCGGAACTGATGACGATGAATGGACCTGGGAAAGCATCCGTGACGTCCATCACATCAGCTATGGTATTTCACGGGTTCAGCTCCCCAATCGTCCGGTAAAAACGGCCATGATCACCAATGTGGTCATGGTTCCGCCAAATGCCGAAGTAAGTGAATGTGCCCTGAAAATGAAGCGTGCACGGGTAGATCAGCTCCCGATAGTAAACGGTGATAACCGTCTCAAAAGTATTCTCTTCGACAGAGAACTTATTAAAGTCCTCTTAGATGAAAAATATCAATAAAAACCTTTAAATTATTGCAGGTTATTTGTAACTAAGGCATTTTTGCTTCTGCAATACTTTCCCCATTTACTCATTATTTCCGGAGTCCATTATGGTCGAACAGAGCGATACAATGAAAGGAACAACCACGGTTGGCATTGTTTTTGAAACCGGTGTTGTGCTCGCAAGCGAAAAACGTGCAACCATGGGATACCTGATATCCAACAAGACTGCAAAGAAGATCTATCAGGTCGCACCACGGATTGGACTTACCACCGCCGGCGGTGTTGGTGATGCACAGCAGCTTGCACGACTTATGACAGTGGAAGCTAACCTCTACGAAATCCGCAGAGGAAAGCGTATCAGTGTCCAGGCTGCATCCACTCTTCTCTCAAATATTCTTCATGGTAACCGGATGTACCCGTTCTATGTCCAGCTCCTCATTGGAGGGGTTGACGAGACCGGGCCGGTGCTCTTCTCAGTCGATGCTGTCGGAGGTACCGGAAAGGAAGATGGTATTGTTGCAACCGGATCAGGATCCCCGATGGCATATGGTGTCCTCGAAGACCGGTACACGATGGGCATGGACGAGCGTTCAGCCATCGAACTTGCCATCCGAGCCCTTCGTTCTGCAATAAAACGGGATGCAGGGTCCGGAGAAGGAGTTGCTGTTGTTGTAATTACTGAAGATTCCTATCATGAATTATCTGATGAAGAAATTAGTGTGCTTACACCAAATTAGACTATTTTAAATATTTTATTTACTTTTTTAGGACGGTTTTATGCTTATTGAGGAACGTCTCAAAGAGATTCAGGAAAAAATCAAAAAGAAAGTCCCGAAGGGGATTAAAGTATCATCTGTCGAATTTGAAGGTCCGGAACTGGTTATCTATACTGATGATCCCAAGACCTTCGCCGATCAGGATGATCTTATCAAAATACTTGCACGGGATATCAGGAAACGTATCGTTGTCCGTCCCACCATTTTAGAAGATCCCGAACGTGCTGCATCCGCCATCAGACGTGTCGTTGGTGAAAATGCAGGAATATCAGATATATTCTTTGAAGCAGACAGCGGAGAAGTCCTCATCGAGGCAGAAAAACCCGGCGTGGTTATCGGGAAGAATGGTGCCACTCTTCGTGATATCACCCGTGAGATCGGGTGGACGCCAAAGGTTGTAAGAACCCCACCGATTGAGAGCAGCACCGTAAAGCAGGTCAGGCAATATCTGAGGGCTGCTCACCAGGAACGAAAAGAACTCTTAAAGAGAATTGGGCGCAGAATCCACCGCGATGTCATCTCAAAAGATCAATGGATTCGGGTGACGACCCTTGGATGTTGTCGTGAAGTCGGCCGTGCTGCATTTCTGCTTTCCACCCCGGAAAGTCGTGTTCTTATCGACTGTGGAGAAAAACCGGATAGTTTTGAAGCAACTCCATACCTCTACGTTCCTGAGATTCATCCGCTCTCTCAGCTGGATGCCGTGGTCCTTACCCATGCACACCTGGATCACTGTGCCTATATCCCGCTTCTTTATAAATACGGATATGAGGGACCGGTGTACTCAACTCCGCCAACGCGTGATCTGGCCGCCATGCTTCAGCTCGATTACCTTGATGTGGTCAATAAGGAAGGAAAGACTATCCCGTATTCGTCAAATGAAGTCAAGGAATATATCAAACACTCTATCGTACTCAATTATGGATGTGTAACAGATATTGCACCGGATATCAAGCTGACCTTCCATAATGCCGGACACATCCTTGGTTCAGGAATTGCCCATTTCCATGTCGGAGACGGACTGTATAATGTTGCCTTTACCGGCGACCTTCATTATGGAAAAAGCCGTCTCTTTAATGCCGCAGTAAACCATTATCCACGGCTTGAGGCTCTCTTTATGGAATCCACCTATGGTGGGGCCCAGGATATGCAGCCAAACCGTGCGGATGCAGAAGATAGATTATACGGAGTGTTCCGCGAGGTTATTGAGCGGGGCGGAAAGATCATCATCCCCGCTTTTGCTGTTGGACGTTCTCAGGAAGTCATGCTTGCCATTGAAGAAGGCATGCGGCTTGGAAAATTCCCACCGGTAAAAGTCTATCTTGACGGTATGATCAAGGAAGCGACTGCAATTCATACCACCTATCCGGAATACCTGAATTCAGAGCTTCGCAACCTCATATTTAAAGAAGGCCACAATCCCTTCCTGGCCGAGTGTTTTGAGCAGGTTGATTCTTCAGAGAAACGTGAACGGGTCATCACCGGAGAGCCCTGTGTTATCATCACCACCAGTGGTATGTTAAACGGCGGTCCGGTCATGGAATACCTGCGAAATCTTGCAGCAGATGAGCGGAACTGTCTTGTCTTTGTCGGGTACCAGGCAGACGGAACTCTTGGCAGGAGAATTCAGAAAGGCTGGCGTGAAATCCCCATCGGAAACCGGGAAACAATAGTTGTCAATCTTGACTGTATCACCGTTGATGGTTTTTCAGGTCACTCAGACCGCAGACAACTCATGAACTTCGTCTCTCACATGCAACCAAAACCAGAGAAGATATTTGCAATCCATGGTGACGAAAATAAAACCATTGACCTGGCAAGTTCCATCTACAAGAAATTACACATTCAGACTACCTCACCCATGAATTTAGAAACGTACCGGTTGATCTGATCCAGATGGACCGCCCCTTCTTCCTTTTTATTGCAGTCTTCATGGTGATGGCACTATCAAATGCCATTGTCCCGGTGCTTCCTTCTCTCTCTGACGATCTATCATTTCAGACGCTCATCTTCTCTGCATATTTTTTTGGAGCAATGATTACGACGCTTCCTGCCGGAGTAGCAAGTGACCGGTATGGGCAGCCCTTACTCATCCGAATCTCTCTGGCCCTTACCCTTATATCAGGAATATTAATCGTCACTCTTACCGATCCCGTTGATCTGCTCATTTGGAGATTTATCGAAGGAATCGGGGCAGGGTTCTTTGTATCATCCGCATTATCCTGGATCGGATATCAGAAAGATACTTTGAAGAATACCGGTCTTTTCATGGCTTCGTTAAATTTTGGTCTCTTATGCGGACTTATCGGGTCAGGCTGGCTTGCGCAGATTACCGGAGAGATACTTCTTGGAGCTCTTGTCTGCACCCTTACAACTGGTCTTGTCTGCATCATGGTATTCATCCTAAAAATACCAAGACTTGGCACACAGGATAAAACCAGTGCACAGGTATTAGTCAGAGAAACTGGTTCACAGATACTCCGCCAGTACCCGCTCTGGCTTTCGGTTATCATCCTCCTTGGATCTACCGGGTATGTTCAGGCTGTGTTTCCAGAGCTATCAGGATATCCGGTTCATGATATCAGCACCGTTCTTGCAGCGATGAACTTTGCCACAATAATTGCATCGCTTGCAACACCGTATTTAAGGATTGAACCGGTCCTGCTCATCAGGATATCAGCCCTTATGATAGTTCCCCTGATCTTTTCGTTTCTCATTGCGCCGGTCATTGTCCTCATTATGGGAGCTGTTGCAGGCCTTATCATGGTCTCACAGGTCGGGTACCTGGCATTAGCCGAGGAACGTCAGGGAATTGCAATGGGGCTTTACTCAACCTGTAGTTATGCCGGTATGACATTGCTCCCCGCCATAGGAGGATATATCATCTCCTATTCCTCCTTTGAAACCGCTTCAGCAGTTATCGCAATTGGAGCCATAATAACTGCCATCATTATCGGAAAATGTTCATGTAAGGGATTCAACATTCATGACGCCAGAGCATGAGATCCCGGACCAGGATACTATAAATCATCAACGACTGGCCTGGGATACCGAGTACCGGATCAAGGGAAGTCTTTGGGGCAATTCTCCTCTTGAACCGACAACACAGATAAACAAGGGAGTATTCCTGGATCTGGGATGTGGGAACGGGAAAAACCTCCGGACCGCCTCCTCTGCAACATGCCGGATAGGGCTTGACTTTTCCATGCAGGCACTCCGCCTCTGTAAAGCACGACCTGAACTCAAAGACGTCTTTTTTATCTGTGCCGATGTGCGGTATCTGCCATTTAAAAATTCCCGGATTCATAGTATTGATGCACATCACATTCTGGGACATCTTCTGTACACAGATCGCATAACGGCTGTACGAGAGATAACACATGTTCTTGCACCGGATGGCGAACTTCAGGTAACCGTTTTCGGGACAGAAGATTTCAGAAACAAATCAGGATTCGAAGTTGAAGATGGGACTTACCTGAAAGGAAATGGAATAATCAGCCATTATTTCTCTAAAGAAGAGATTCTTTCTCTTTTTCCAGATCTTACTCTTCTTTTCATAAGCCCCTGCACATGGACCATGCGAGTTAAAAACCAACAACTCCCGCGTTTTTTATGGGTTATCAGGTATGTAAAACAAGGGAGTATTATATCAGGTCCCAAGACTGGTATGGGCACCCGATCCGATGCATAACGTTAATACCTGATTTTACCGATTTATTGAATATATTGAGAATTTTTTAATCAGGAAAAATTTTAATTCTTAATATCAGGAGATGTTCAGAGACATCGTCCCTTTATATATCCATGATCTTTTAGGCATACAAGTTAAGAAAAAGATATACCATATTACATAAATAGTAATCATCATGTCTCCCAGTTTTGCTGATTCGGAACAGGATGAGCTATACGATCATGATCTTTCCCGGATCGGAGTTTCACTACCATCTAATTTACTTCAGAGTTTTGATCAGATTCTAAAAAACAGGGGATACTCTTCCAGATCAGAAGGTATACGGGATGCCATTCGTTCGTATATCAGATATCATAAATGGATGGCAGATCTCTCTGGTCCAAGGCAGGGAATTATCACCCTGGTATATGACCACCATCAACGTGGACTTGTCGCTGCAATCACTGATATACAACATGACTTCATGGAACTAATTCAGGCTTCACTGCATTCCCATGTAACTCATACCCGGTGTGTGGAAGTTCTTTTAGTAAAAGGCGATGCCCAGCAGGTAAAAGGGATTGCTGAACGTCTCATGGCTCAAAAAGGAGTTGAGACGGTAAAGTTAACCACAATACCCCTTGAAGGGTAATTTATCCTGTTTTTTCAGATGTACAGGGAGTTTTCTTGTACAGCCAGTTCCGGTATACAATCGGCGTGCTGATAGTTGTTAAAAGACTCATAAAGACAATACCAGCATAGATATCCTGCCCGATAATTCCCCCGGTAAGTCCGATGAGAGCGACAATCATGGCTACTTCTCCCCGGGGGGACATCCCAAACCCGACTATCAGGGAGTCACGGGTGCACATCCCGATAAGACGGGAGGGAATAGCACACCCGATAACTTTAGTCAGTATAGCAATGACGGTCAGAACCAGCATGAAGATAATGCCGTCGATAGTCAGTGCATGGACGTCTACCAGGATACCAAGTGAAACAAAGAATATGGATGCAAATATGATCTGCAGGTACTCTGCACCCTCTTTTAAGTCCTTACTATGTCTGAGTCCCACACTCTCCATCGAGACTCCGGCCAGAAATGCACCGACGATGCCGGAAAGACCAACCAGATCTGCCATCATGGCATAGAAGAATGCAATCATCATTGCGGTGATAAAAACGAATTCAGGAAACTTCTCGGCAATTTTTGACTTGTCCAGTTTCATAAGGAACTTACTGATAACCGATACGCCAAGAAGGCCGAATAGTACCATGAATCCGATTGCCTTAATGAAGACAAATATGACTCCTTCTACAGAGAATGAGCCGGACACAAAATCCTCAGTAATGGCAAGAGCCAGCAAGCTGAGAACATCATCAATGACCGCTGCACCGATGATAGCCTTTGCAGCTTCTGACTGTAACTGATTTATCTCCCGGAGAACATTTGCCGTAATCGCAATGCTTGTTGCAGTAAGAGCTGTACCTACAAAAAATGCTCCCTGCATATCAAAATTAAAGAGTACTGCCGTGGCATACCCCCCAATCCACGGGACAATAACTCCAAAGGCTGCGATAAATCCATATTTTATGTTAAAAATCTCACGAATATTAAATTCAAATCCGATCACAAACAGAAGAATAATTGCGCCAAGGTGTGCAATGCTGCTCACAAAATCGGTGTATGTCACAAGTCCGAGGATGCTCGGCCCCACAATCAGTCCGACAAGAATCTCGCCGATAACTGCTGACTGATTTATTCGGGAGGCCAGAAGATACCCGGCCAGGGCCACAAAAAGAAGCAGACTCATCTGGAACTCAATAGATGACATGACACCTTCAGGACTCATGGATTATTTCATCTCCGGTTTATACTGGGTATGTAGGTCTTCATGGATTTCCTTGGTAAGCGTAAGGATCTTCAGGACATGTTCCTGACTTTCAGGAAGAGCATCAGAAATTTTCGTTAAAGCCTGCGCCGACTCTTCAATACTCTGCAGCTTCCTGCTGACAGACTCCTGTACATTCTTCCAGTATTGTTTATGCTGCACAGCAGAATCCTCTGCCTGACTTCTTCTGACCAGATGCCGGATTGCATTCGCAAGTTCAGTAAAGAGCGGTTTTGGGTCGCCACCTTTCTGCAGATAAAAATCAGCCCCGTAATTGAGAGCTTCTATAACTATCTCTTCACGCCCCTTACCGGTGAACACGATAAACGGGATGTTGGGATTATCTTTTCGGACGCATTTTAAAAGTTCA
Organism: uncultured Methanospirillum sp.; assembly: GCA_964515765.1. Lineage (GTDB taxonomy): Archaea > Halobacteriota > Methanomicrobia > Methanomicrobiales > Methanospirillaceae > Methanospirillum. The sequence continues at coordinate 12,424 of CAZEWE010000041.1, forward strand.
ATACCATCCATATCCGGCATGTCATAATCTGAAATGATCGCATCAAACGATTCGCTTCTCAGAAGTTCAAGTCCTTCTTCAGCTGATGCTGCAACTTCAACATCAAGATTTGCCTCCTCCTTTAAATAAATCTGGGTCAGAGTTAGGAGGGTTCTTTCATCATCGATATATAAAACGCGAGTCATTTTTTAATCTTCAGATGCAGAGAATTATCTTCGACTCTTATTGTAGTAGTATCATCACTGTTAAAATTTCTTTTTTGCCCTTGCGACCATGACAGGTTCCAGGGGTTATCAGTTCGACAGAGATGTTAAAAAGAAGAGTGATTCTGGCTCTTAATATAGTCAGAACAGGATAGCCCAGGTTCAGGGAAGCATAGAAGTAACTTCCTCATATGCCTTATCCAGGAGCCGTTTATAATACCGCGTATCAATTCCCTGTGCGTCCCATGAAGGGTCAACCACAAGTCGTTTCTCATCCCTGACCAGAAATGCAGCATCCATACCCGGTTCTATGGTAACATGATGCTCCTTATATGTGTCCACAACAGCCTGGGCAATACATTGCTTATGGTAATTCTGTTTTCCGATACGACGGGTGATAATAAAATCCCTGAGGTCTGCATGGTTCATATTATCCTGATACTGCTTATACACGGAGAACAGGGTATCTTGTGCTTCGGGAATATCTTCTATCTCCCTGTATGTGCACAGATAATCAAGCATCTCATTCTGCATCCTGACAATATATGGTGGTGTGGTTCTCCGGTTTGCTGAAATTCCTTTCACCTTCATCTTCCCGGTTTTTAATCTGCCAAAATAAGAGCAGTAGGATCCGCTTCCATCAGACTGCGGGAGAAAAACAACCCAGTCATAGACATCTGCTTCTGTATGAAATCGGGTCATTCTCTCTATCTCTTTTTGAATGGTGTCTGCATGGCCGCCTTTGATAAACAGACAGTCGATAATTGCATGAAGGACTTCTCCCCCGTGTGCTTCGGTAAGTTTCACACAGTCTTTTAATATCCGGGTAGCAGCAAGTGTTATCTCCTCATGGACCTCGATTCTTCCAAACCGTGCATTCTTGTAACCCGTGTATCCAAAACAGGTGACCAGCATCCATTTCAAAACCCCGTCCATTCCTGCATAGGAGGGGTCGGTCTTTTTCATCTGCTTGGTATAGTGGCGGAGGGTGATGATTGGATCTAACACTGATGAAAGAAACCCCGGGTTCTCCCGGTCATCCAACGTTTCAGGAGAGAGATTTTCTCTGACAATAATGGACGGATAAAAAGAGGTAAAATCAATCTGGGTAACATCTGCAAATATACCCGGTGGGGGCTGAAGCATATATCCTCCCCGGTAATCAAGTCTCATCGCCATGACCCTTCTGCAAGCCTCTGCATCACTTTTCCGGAAAGGAACTGCAAGCCCACGGGCAAGGGCCTCGTATACTTCATACGATGAGATGAGGGTTCCGGGTGTCAGCCTGCAGGTAAGATTTGGTGAAAGCCCGGCTAGTCTGGATGCAAGAAAAATCCCCCGGAGGTCGCCTTCACGGTACATGAAACTCTGCCTGGTATCAATAATTATCCGCCCTTCAGGAATCTTTGCCCCAAGACGATGTTCCATTCTTCCGTAACTGAAATAGGACCTGGGTGCAACGGTGTGAAACCGGCCGGTTCTGCTGAGTGAATTAAACAGGTAGTTCTCCCGGGCGATCGAATAAAAAATTCCTGACCATGTATCATAATCAGGAAAGAGAATAATGTCAGGGTCCTGATCCTGAATTATCGTAAAGAGATCTTCTGCAATATTCCGCTCTGGTCCGTCAAGCACCCATTGCCTCGTGCTGGTGTTAATGGTAATTTGCTGCGGATGGGGGCACCGGTGAGGATTTTCACTGCAGGTAATCTCCATCAGGTCAAGATCTGCCTGCTGGTCAGGAGAGAACCGATCTGCATTCTGAAACCCGCCCACGATCTTTTTAGTCTGTGCACAGAATATCTGTTCGGGTCTGATGTCCACGTTAAACAGTCGTGCCTGGTACAGGGTCTGTTCTTCGATTTTTTGTGCAACGTCTCTTCCTGCCCTTACATGATACCCATCCTCTCTCCCGTAAATCGTTGTAATCTGGCATGGGGTAACCGGATATTCTTCAGCAAGACCATCAAGGAGCTGGTAAAACTGATGGCAATCCGGAAAAGAAAGGAGAAAACCCGGCTCCAGGGAATGATGAGTGCAGGAGAGCTGACCATCTCTCTTCTCCCATATATCCACACCGGTTTTGGTCCGGGAAATATCAAACAGGAATGAATCTTCTGATATGGTCATCTCATACCCCCAGAGATAACTGCTTTGATCTCGATCTCTTTTTCTTTGCAGCTTTTTCTGCCTGCATGTGCTGGACCAGAAAAATCCGATGGAAAAAGGGCTCAAGTGCCTGTATGTACATATCCGGATAGGGAGCAAGAAGGAGAACTCCGGAATTTTTCGTAGCATATTCCCTGCACCGGTGGCCGATGATAGGAAGCAGGTCTGCCCGCTCTTCAAAGAGTGACCGATCATGTTCAAATATCAGAAATGACTGGTACGCTTCATCAAGGATGGTGAGAATCTGAAACGCGGTAAGGGCACGTCTGACAACAAACCGGTCTGAATACCGGGTCAGGGTAGGAAGGATCACCGGATAATTACCACACAGGTAGAGAATAAGGCCGGGCTCTTTTCTCAGAAATAAACCGGGCGCTTCGGTCAGATCCTCCACTGGGGCTATGAAAGCGGTGAACGTACCATTTGAGACTGAGAACTGTGATAGGAGAGGAACTGACATGGCATAGCAGGATATTGGTACTCCCCATATAAGAGTAAAGGAAACGGGGTGAAAGTGAAAAACGCATATAAATGAACGTCTTCACTCTGCATTCAATGCATGAAATGATGAAAGAATAGTATTCCGTCCCCTGATTAATTCGGCTATACTCCATGCCTGACAAACGGCTCCCCTGGGGGCATGAGGGTAATCACCGTCAAATATCTCCGGAAGCATCCCGGCTCCATCGGTCAGGAAGTACTGCCAGAGGGGATGCAAAACCCGTGATACATGACGGGGATGTTCACCGTACTGGATGAGTGCATCGATGTACCAGGCGGTGAGCCAGGGCCAGACCATTCCGTTATGATAGGAAGAATCACCAGCATACTGTCCATGATAGCCGGTTGAGCCGGGAGCCAGGGAGCGGAGTCCGTATGGTGTGAGAAGGGTGTTTTGGATGAGTTCAAGTGCCCGCCGCCCTTCATCAAACGGAACAAGGCCAAGAGCCAGGGCGATAAGCTGGTTTGGCCGCACTGAACCGTCATCAGGGTCGAGGACATCGTACAGGCATCCGGCGCTTTCATTCCAGAATGAATGAAATGAACGTCTCACCTGTTTTGATGAAACCGGAACCCCGATCTCCAGGTACTCACACACTTCAAGGGCCAGCACCCAGAGAGCGTTTACCTCTACCGGCTTTCCTTCCCGTGGGGTATAGGGGGTGTCCATCCAGGTTGAACCTGATCTGACAGCTATAAGATCATGCTCCAGACTGGTAATCTCACTCTCCGGGTAATATGTGATAAGTGATTCCAGATCAGGCATTATCTCATCGATGAAGGGTGAGTCATGATGGGTCTGCAGGTAGTGAAACAAAGCCCAGAAAAGCCACAGGGACCCATCTGCCGAGGTATAGGAATCCGGGACCCTGTTTGGAATAAGCCCTCCTTTCCGGCGTTTAAGGAATTTCCTGAAATGATCCTCTGCCTCCCTGTACCGGCCCCATGCAAGGAGCAGCCCGGGCATACTGATGAAGGTGTCCCGACCCCATCCCTGGTTGAACCAGTGGTATCCGGCTATGATCTCTCCTTTCTGAAGACAAAGTTGTGAAGCGCGATGTAACAGATCTCCGGGTGTCTCCAGAGGTGAATCACGAAGCATATACAGGCCGGAGGGATATACTCCCAGTTCAATAGCATCATTAGTAACGGTTCCGGCAAAAAACCCAGGGGAGATAAGATCTTCGGTATCGTCATACCCCCGTTCTGCATCCCGAGGGTACCTGGCATTGTAGTACTGCTGGTAATCCTCTGAAAAGGGAAGAGTGCATCTGAACTGGTATCCGTTCCAGTCAAAGCCACCATGAACAGGATCTACCTCAATCGGTTTCTCTGATAGAAGATTATGCATACTCCGATCAGTCATCAGCGGCCTGATGAGCATATCTGCCGTCCCATCCACCTCCCATCGGATGGAAAGTCCCTGATCAAGATCAATTGTTCTGGTAACCAGAGCTGATCCAAGAGACTGTACCTGGGTTACCGGGTAGAGCTGAGCCGATATCGTGTGCCTGATTGATTCATCCGGAGATCGATCCCCCCACCATCCGGGGAGAAGTGATATCCCGTTTATGGTCTCATGCAGTGAAGAGAGGATGATTCGCTCATGATTAACGTATAGACCGTGGTGCCGGCAGGTATTCCCTGCAAAAGATGATGAGGAGAGGGCATCTCCCCGTGGTATGAGAAATTCACGAGATGCTGCAATCGCAGGATATGCGATCTCTTTTCCGTATCTGATAGTATGAGGGATGAAGGTCAGTTCCATGGCCAGTCAGTGACCCTATCTATACACGGCAGGATATGTTCAATGCATTGCTTCACGATACACATACACGACCTGATCTTTTATTGAATCCCAAAAGAACCGCCGGTCTACCTGGTTGTAACCGCCTCGTGACAACTTGATCCGGTCATGCTGGTTGTCAAGGTAATAATTAACTCCCCAGGCAATTCCTTCCGGTGTAGTATCCACAACAAGACCATTCACCCCATGCTCAACATTTTCTGCAAGACCGCCTACTCTGCTGACGACCACGGGCCGGTTTGCACTCCATGCTTCAAGAAGGATGATACCAAATGGCTCGTTCCGGCTTGGTATTACGACGATGTCACTGGCATGCAGAAGTCTGACATACTCTGAATCTGATATGAACCCGGGAAGCTGAACCGGCCAGTCCCGTGTCCGTTCCATCAGCCAGTCACGCATCCCGCCCCCGCCGGCAAGGATGAATGCAGCATTCCAGTGCTTTTCACGAATGAGGGGTATTGCATCGACGAGGATATCCGGTCCTTTCTGGTATGCCATCCGTCCGATGTAGGTGATGAGCGGCGTCGTATAATGAAGACCATACTGGGCTTTGATGGAGCCTGGATCAATACTCACATCAAACTGCTCTTTTACCACACCATTTGGAATGACATGGATCTTACCTGGGTCGGTCTTATAGAGTTCTAGCACTTCACTCCGGAGGGTCCATGATACCATGATACATCGCCGGGCGATAAGACTTGCATACCACTCCTTGCTGCAGATCTCATGGTATTCCCACCAGTCACCATGGACATTTCCATTTCTCCCGTACTCTGTTGAATGAAATGTGAAGACCGTCGGCCGATGCTGAAGAAGATGGAGTGCTTCGGTGACATGCCAGTCATGGAAGTGAAGAACATCAAATCCTGGGTCGTCATACTGGTAGAACCGATCAACAAGACCTCTTGAAAGATCTGCACAGTACTCAACCACGTTGTTTCCATGCGGTCGGTATACGTGGTAATATACCCCGTTCATCTCAAAGTCTTCATCGCCCCTTGTAAAGAAATGGACCTCATGATCCTTTGCAAGGGCCTGGGCAAGATAGGTCGCGGCATTGGATAGGCCACCAACACGGTCACAGTAAAGGTTTTCCCAACAGAATATTGCTATCTTAAAGCGGTCCATAACTCATGCCTCCTGGTATCTGCTGCCAGAATCAGTT
>CAZEWE010000042.1:0-2049 GCA_964515765.1 uncultured Methanospirillum sp.
GTCATCCGGCCACCGGTCAGAGCCGACATGATCTTCTTGGTGACCTTCTTGTCATCCTCGTAAAACCCGATAATACTCTCCGGGATACTGGATGACATCTTCCCACCGGTCAGACCTGGCATGAACCGGTGAAAGGTAGCAGACGGAGTGACAAATCCATATCCCCCATTGGTTCGCTCTATTGCCCGGACGGTCTTTTTCACGACATCAAGGGGAACACTGGTAATATCTATATGACCTTCGTACCGCTTGGATCCCTTGAATGCTTTATGAACCGCTTCCATTGCCTCTTCCGGAGCCTCTTTTGACCGGACACTGACATGGGTGTCCCGATCCTCGACGGTGAACATCCGGAGTTTATGGGCAACCCCTCTTGTAAGCCGGATATGCGGATCCTGGTCAAGACCAACCGGCACAACGGTCGGGGCCGGCTCTTCATTCACCTGGGGATGGAGGATATCTGCCACCTGGGTTAAGACACTCATTGCATGACCAATGTCGGTATCAGGAGTAAATCCATAAATTGCAGAGAGTTCTGAAAAATTCACCTTTGCTGATGCTTCAAATGCCAGATCCTGCACAACCCGGTTTGAACTCTGCTCATAGGTCTCTCCATAGTACCCGAGGGCATACAGGCATGAGAGGTATTCATCACCATATTTCCGGCACTGTTCCCAGGAGAGATTACGCACTGCATGGGCCTCCCGGTCAGCAATACAGATATATCCCCGTCCTCCCTGCTGCACATGCCAGACCACTTCCTTCATAACCATCAGGTGCCCGAGATGCGGGTGGCCGGATGGCATAAACCCGGTCATTACATTAAAGGGTTCATTAGTCCTGATTGCATTCGCTATCTGGTGGTAATCGCGGTGGCCAAAGACTATCCCCCGCCTGATAAAATCGGGAGTCTCCGGAAGAAGATCGGTGACGGTCTCAATCCGCTCAATTCCAAACTCGGCATGCAGACGCTCGATATCGACAGACTGGTCTGATGCCCAGGGGTTAACAACTTCAGTGTCCATGATTTTAGAGTTTTATCCTGGCAAATTCAGTAAAGACAATGCCCTCATCATGTATACCGGCAAATAACATCTTCTTTTTGACACTATGAGCCATCCGGACTGACCGGGATATACTATTCATGGGAAGTGTCTCCCCTCGTCCTATCGCCTGAACCAGCATCTCGGAGTGGATTTTTCTCCCCGAATATACCCTGAAATGGTGACCGAATTTATACCCGGTCTTGGGGATATACTGGAGTTCCCGTAAATGGCGGTACACGGTGATCTTCTTATCCAGCTCCGGGTCTGAATCCTGGATACGGGCACAATATTTCTCAGGAGTCAGCATTTCTTCGCCCTGCTGTATGGTGACAAGCCCCTGTTCCATCAGGTAGGCTGCTTCTACAGTTGCAAGTACTATCCGTGAGTCATCCAGCCGTTTTCCGTAAAATGCCTGATCATACCCAAGGTCGGCCCCTGCGGATATGATAACCGATATACTGGAGAGAATGCCCGTTGCCGGCTGCGGATCAGGGGTAACTTCAAGTGCGGGCAGTTTCTGGAGTTTTACTTCATAATATGTTATCTCAAACTCGTCATCAACCACCGCAAGTACATGCTGTTTTCTCATATTGAGGGTGGTTCTGACCTCACCCTGGACAACGGAAAAGTCAATCAGGTCGCGTTCGGAGAGCACCCGGACCATATACTGTGACTCTCCTTTTCCTGGTTTTTCTCCCCGCTTAAATACTCTGAAGTCATGGGGACCGGTCTGGACCACATATCCCCGTTCCCTGATATCCCGGTACACCAGGAAGGATCTGATCATATGGGCGTCTTCTGAAAACCTGACCAGAAGCGTGTCAAAATCATATCCGGGGATCTCGATTCTTCCCCGGTACACGAGATAGAGTGCTTCTACCGGAGAGAGCCGAAGCCCGTCCTTTTGTGGTCTGCCAAATCCGCTCTGCTCATAAAGGGCATATCCCTCTGACCCCAGCAGGACTTTGTCTTCTTCTATCCGTGCCTTCACGCCTTAAGATTT
>CAZEWE010000042.1:2149-17795 GCA_964515765.1 uncultured Methanospirillum sp.
TCATACTGAATAGTAAATAGTTCATGAATGGGGATCCCGGTGATGAACACCGACTTGAACCGATCACAGGTTGGAAAGATCTTCCGGATCTCATGAGCCTCGCTGATGTGTGAGCCGATTATTTTCTCCGGACTGGTCCCGATTAATCTTCCGAGGGATGGATTTGCGTACAATATGGTCCCGGCACGATTGATGACCATGATATCATCAAGAACATGCTCGGCAATACCACGGAGGAGTTCTCCTTCGTCACGGATTTTTGCTTCACCCTCCCGAAATGCGGTGATATCCCGGAGTGACTGGATTGCCCCGGATAGTTCTCCGGACTCTGTGTAGTATGGAGTCACCTTCACCCAGTAGATCCGGGAGGTCCCGTCCTGCCGGTATGCAATCGTCTCTGCAGTCAGGGCTTCCCCTTCCTGAACGATATTTTTAAAAAATGCATTTATTGACGGATCATACCGGTTGAATATCAGATCTGCAAGAACCGGACGGCTGTATCCATAGATTGCAGGGACGAAGAGGTCGATGGGTTTTCCAATGGTCTCTTCTGACTGCAGGCCGGTCATTATCTCCAGTTGTTTATTCCACAATATGACCTGCTTGGTATTATCAATGGCAAAGGTGGGGTCAGGAAGGTGATCGAGTATCCATTCCATCTGCTGCTGTGACCTGACAACCTGTCGTTCACGGTGAATCAGGTCAGTAATGTCAAACCCCGCCAGGATCATGGATGCACCGTTTTTTCCCTTCCGGAGCCGGATAAGGTTCCATGAATACACCTGATCAGTCACCCGGTTTTCTATGATAAGCGGAGAGTCCCACCCTGAAAAATCAGTCTCCCCAGCCCTGACAGCGTTAATTTTCTCTGCAATCAGGGCACCGTGTTCATCGGTTATCGGAAAAAGACTCTGTAAGAGGGCCGGATGATCCTGCTCCCCATCATGCAGATGAGCGATCTCTGATGCATAGTGATTGCAGAATACGACCCGTCCTGCAGTATTGACCTTCAGGATGATCGCCCGTACATTCTGGAGCAGGTCACGGATGGCCCGCTCACGACTTGATACCTCACGAACCGTATTTTTCGCTTTTTCCAGGTGGTTCGTCAGATCAGAATTGATGAGTGAGATCTGGTGTTCATATTCAGATACCAGGCTCTGGGCTTTTTCCTTGCTAGAAAGTATCTCGGTCTGGTCCTGGGCAATCATTGCAGACCCGGTCTCCCCATCAGGGAGCTGCATGGCAAAAATCCGGTAATGCATATACCGAACAGTCTGCTTATCAGAAATATGGAGAATGCCCTCAACCGGTTGTTCCGGAGGAGAGAGGAGGTTTTTGAAAATATCTTCGGAAAAAATACCAGAAAGTGATGAGTACTGCAGAGCTCTGCCGATCAGGTCTGATGGAGAGAGAGAGACTAGTGACCCAAAGGCGGGGTTGGCCTCCCGAACCGTCCCATCAGGGTTCATGATGAGTACCCCTTCATCCAGTATTGAAAGAATTTCTGAGCCCGAAACCCGGAATGAAGGTCGATATATCTTCGCAGGCCCAAGTGACCTTCGTTCAGCCCGACCGGCATGATAGAGTGACTCCAGGTACCGGGCCGCAGTGGTCCGGGTAACCTCTAATAACCGGGATACTTCCTCTATTGTCAGTCCTTCCCGGTGCTGGGACAAAAGAGAGTACACCTGTTCCTCATACGTTCCGGCAGACAAGAGCGAACTCCATTAAACTAAGATAGTTTCTCAGGGGACCAGATATAGATTCCGAACACATTATTCAAAGATCATTACTAGTAATCATCAGAACGAATAAACTATAAATATAAGTGCCCCCAATTATATCGTATCCGGGTCTTTCTTAAAACTTATCTTATTGACCTGATGCCCGGACAACAATTGCCCCGGAGATTTCCTCCCCCTCCGTTATCGGGGTTTTAATTGTCGACCACCAGGAGGTGAACATGATGAAAGGAACATACATTACAGATATTACACAGATTCCATATTTTCAGTCCATGCCAGAAAGCGAACAGGAGACCTTGTTACAGGTTACCGAGCGGTTTCCGTTTCGGGCTTCAAAACACTATCTCTCACTTATCGACTGGAATAACCCAAAAGACCCGATAAAACGGATCATCTTCCCTGATCCAGGTGAACTTGATGCATCCGGCAGCCCGGACCCATCTCAGGAAAAGAACTATACAGTCCAGCATGGGCTCCAGCATAAATATCCCCAGACTGCCCTTCTGCTTCTATCTGATGTATGTGGAGGGATTTGCAGGTTCTGCTTTAGAAAACGCCTCTTTATGGACTGCCAGCGTCAGACCGTCAGAGATTATGAACCTGCCCTTGGCTATGTCAGGGATCATCCCGAAGTCACCGATGTTCTCCTCTCTGGTGGAGATTCACTCATTCTTCCAACTACCCGGCTCAGAAAAGTAATCCAGGAGATCAGGGAGATTAACCATGTCGGGATTATCAGGATCGGAACAAAGATGCTGGCATATAATCCCTTCAGAATTACCGAAGATCCTGATCTTATCGATCTTATCAAAGAAGCTTCAGGCGGGGAGAAGAAGATCTATATCATGGCTCATTTCAACCACCCAAATGAGATTTCTCCAGAATCGATAAGGGCTATTGGGATGCTTCAGAAGGCTGGTGCAATTATTGTGAATCAGACACCGGTGATTGACGGAGTAAATAATGATCCGGCTGTCATGGCAGATCTCTTTAAAAGGCTCTCGTTTATGGGAGTTTCCCCGTACTATGTCTTCCAGTGTCGTCCGACCATCGGAAACCTCATCTATTCGGTCCCGGTAGAGGAGTCATTCCGGACTCTCCAGAATGCATTTAAAATGTGCTCAGGCCTTGCAAAAAGAGCCAGGTTTATCATGTCACATAGTACGGGTAAGATTGAGGTCGTCGGAATGAATAATCATAATATCTTCATGCGGTACCACCAGGCTGCCGATCCTGATGATTATGAAAAGTTCATGATTTCACATTCAAATCCACAGGCACGGTGGTTTGATGATTATGAACCGTTTACTCCGGGAACCGGCCCGATACGGGAGTGGCTGTTTGAACATGATCCTGCTGCCTATAGCGGGACAGCAATCAACTAAGTCTTTTTTGGTTTTGGTATCAAGGGAGCAGACCAGGATCGGTTGATAAAAAAATTATTGTATTTCTGAAGAGATTCTTCAGAGCCTCATGATGAATTATGACATTTGTAAAACCCATACCGGCATCAGATATACAACCTGCAGAACAGTCGAATGCCAGATGGAAAGACTGGAAGTGGCAGGTTGGACATAGTATTACCGATCTATCCACCCTGGAACAGATGCTTGACCTGAAAATGTCCGCATCTGAACGGGAAGATATGCAAAAGACATGTGATATCTTTCCCATGTCAATCACCCCTTATTATCTGTCCCTGATTGACACACAAGATCCATTTCATGATCCGATCTTTAAACAGGCAATCCCTTCTGTCGGAGAACTCATCATTGAGGATTATGATATCCATGATCCCCTGGCAGAAGATGAAGACAGCCCCTGCCCCCTCATTACCCATCGGTATCCGGACAGGATTCTCTTTCTTATCAGTAATACCTGTGCCATGTACTGCAGGCATTGCACACGAAAGAGAAAAGTAGGCCAGATCTCTTCAACACCCCTTGATGAGGAGCTGGATGCAGCCTTTTCATATATTGAATCTCATCCTGAGATCCGTGACGTTCTGTTATCAGGGGGAGATCCACTGATGCTCTCAGATCAACAGCTGGACAGGATATTGAGCAGGTTACGGAAAATACCTCATATTGAGATCATCAGAATTGGATCCCGGGTCCCTGTTGTTCTTCCGTTCCGGATAACTGATAATCTTGTTTCAATCCTCAAAAAATATCACCCGCTCTGGCTGAATACTCATTTTAACCATCCAAAGGAATTTACGGATGATTCACGTGCTGCACTTGCAAAACTTGCCGATGCCGGCATTCCATTGGGGAACCAGTCTGTTCTTCTTGCAGGTGTGAATGATTGTCCGGTGATCATGAGAAAACTGGTTCATGAACTGGTGAAAAACCGTGTCAGACCATATTACCTGTTCCAGTGTGATCTCGCCGAGGGTCTTGCTCATTTCAGAACACCGGTGGGGAAAGGGATAGAGATAATTGAAAGCCTGATTGGTCATACGTCCGGTCTTGCAGTCCCGACATATGTGATTGATGCACCCGGAGGGGGAGGGAAGATCCCGGTCATGCCGTATTACCTGGTATCATGGTCTTCCAACAAGGTAGTCCTTCGAAATTATGAAGGAATGTTTACGACGTACCAGGAACCTGATTCGTACCAGGGAGTGACCTGTGATCTCCAGTGCGACGCATGTGAACTCCAGCATTCACCAGATTCTGACACGGTTACAAAACGGGCTCAGGGTATTGAAGCCCTGCTATCGGATTATGAAAAGAACATAACGATAATGCCAGTCGATCTGGAAAGAATCACGCGGAGAACGGATGGAAACTGATTTTATTCTTCCAATAGGTAAAAGCCTGATTCAACACGGGTATTTTAATAACCGGATATACCTCATCCAAATCCATCCGGATGATGTGGAAGCGATTATGAAGCGGATCAATTATCTGCAACTCGTATTTGCATACGGAAAGATTATCCTGAAAATTCCACGATCATTTATGAGAGATTTTCTCACTCCGGATTCACGGGTTGAAGCGACTATCCCCGGGTATTACCAGGGGAGAGAAGACGCTCTTTTCATATCCCGGTTTTACGATCATAACCGGGCGGAAGAAGGTGCATATAATATCATCCAAAAAAATCTGACATCATGCCTGAATCACCATCTCCCCTCAATCCAAAAAAAATCTGCCGATGAGATTCACATTCGAAAAGCCGAGATCTCTGATATTCCGGATATGTGTTCACTATACAGAAATGTCTTTGAGACATACCCCTTTCCCATACATGAGCCATATTATCTGAAAAAGATCATGAGCTGTGGCGTTCCATTCTTTATTGCGGAAACATCTGATACCATCATTGCAGCCGGGTCCTGTGAGATTGATACCCATGCCTCTGCTGTCGAAATGAGTGATGTTGCCGTAGATCCAAAATTCCGGGGGAGAGGGATTTCCAAAAGAATACTATCACACATGGAGGCGCATATGAAAGAGAATCTGGTAAAAACCGCATTTACTATCTGCAGAGCCGGGCCACTTCAGATAAACAGGCTGTTTTCAGGATTTGGATATCAGTTTGGTGGAACACTCATTAAGAATACAAATATCTGTGGAACATTTGAAAGTATGAATATCTGGTATAAACCTTTGAACTGATACTTTTTTTCCCGGTTTTCCTTGATAACCGGATTTTATCTCCAGACATGTTCCAAAAAAATAGTATTCCTTTTCTGTGCGAACCAGCACTTTTTTCTTACTCGATGTTCAGAATAAATCCGAACGCCATTTCCTGAACGAAGAGTTAAATAACCGGGATTATTTCTGAAAATAGAATAGATCGCACAGAACCCATAAAACCAAGTATTCGAAGAGAAGAACTGCCAAAAGAATTATTTACGGTTCGAAGTGAAAAAGATATAAATAAGGATTATATCGGCCCAAACTTTGGAGACTGAAGATTCACCTGTTTTTTGCCGGTCGGTGTCGGGGTAGGAGTGACGGTCGTAAATTCATACTGCGGCCCGATATACCCGATACCCTCATCTTCCTGAGCTCCTGAACTGACTCCCTGCAGATTCGCAAATGTCAGAACACACATCGAAGCGGAGTAATCAGGATTGTTACCAAATCCGTAGAATATCCGGTTTCCACCATCCTGAAGATTGGAATAGGTCCCCAATAAGGCAGCCCAGGCGGTTCCATGTCCAGGGTCACTCCCACCGGTTGAGATACTGACCCGGCTTTCGGCAACATAAATGCTCAACGTTGCATCACCAAGAGAATGTATGACCGGACTCCCGGCAGTACTCCCTGGAGAAATCTCATACATCTGACCCATTCCGGATAGGACACCCGTTGAACTATCATACCCGGTTATATAACCCCATCCGCATTCAGTCTTGATGTCCTCTTTCGACTCATCAATGCCATTAATGGCTATCTTCCACCCGATTCTGCTATATGGCGAATAGTCACCGGCAATCTCCTCCAGGGATGTCCCCAGGATATCCGTTACCTGTTGATGAACCGGAATGACCGAACTGCTCACCTTCTGATAGGGGCTTGCTACCTCTGCACTTGAACTATTCAATCCAACACAAAGCAGACAGAGAAAACAGAGCATAAGAATTTTTATAGCCATAAAATCACCTACTTTCTTTTATCTCCTGTACTCAGACTGGGTAATCAGTTACTGATCATATAATGATATGCCATGCAGAGGTGAGGGTGGGAAAAGATCCTGAATTGGGCCTTGAAGGGGAAAAATTACGCCAAAATCAGGGAATATCCAGAATCCCATAATCTCTTTCAGTTTCACAGAACAAACCTGGTCACCACTCCATGGATCTTCTCCGGCGGGAGAGAGTAAAACTGAACAAAGGGTGGTGATGCCTTTTTCATCAGACCAAAGAGGTTCCAGATCATCCGGTCGCTGATAATGTTCTCGATGCCATAAAAGATCGTCTTCTCAAATATGCCCCGTTCCCGGAGCAGAGCTTCGATATCAACAATCTCCATATATCCGGCCTCAATAATGAACGCAGACAGTCCCTCGGCAAGTCCTTCCTGGTAGTCAGAGGTTACCCCAAACGGGTATCCTTTGATCCTGACGGATACCATGATATTCTGTTTGTAAATGATATTATTCTGAAAGAAGATCTGACCGATATAGGGTGAAATCGATCTGACATCTGATGTGAAATACAGGGCAGCACCGGATATTTTGCAGGATTCACGGTATAACTGATGATACTTTTCTATAAACTCCTCGTACGGAATCGGGCGGAATATGGAGCGGAGCTTTTGCTGACCCTGGATAAAGATCATGATGATGACAAAGGGAATGAACGCAAGGAGAAATGACCAGTAGGCTCCATGTGGCAGCTTTGTCAGACATGCAATGAAGAATGTCAGATTAATTCCAAGCAATATACAGAGTGTCCCGGCTTTTACGGGATCTTTCTTCAGAGCAAATATGAGAAGGAGCATAAAGGCCGATATTGACATATCGCCGGCAACAGCAAGGCCATATGCTGCACCCAGGTTTTCAGATGACTGAAATGCTGCCATGACTACAAGCACGGCCAGAAGCAAAAGCCAGTTGACCGAGTCAATATAGATCTGTGACCGGAGTGCCGAAGAGGTATAATCAATCTTCATCTTGGGTATGATCCGGGTCGTCATGGCCTGATAGACGATTGAGAACATGCCACTGATCATTGCCTGGGAGGCGATAATAGTAGCACCAATACTGAGGAGGAGAAACGGGACATATAACGGCCCAATTATGGAGGAGACCATAGAAAAGAGGACGGTTCCCGTGGATCCATGTTCCAGAACAAATGCACCCTGACCGAGGTAACTCAGCATAAGGGCAGGGAAAACGACATACCAGCCTTTCACAATTGGTTCACGGCCAAGATGTCCCATGTCGGCATAGAGTGCCTCACCACCGGTAACACATAACACAATCGCAGACAGGACAATCAGCGATGTCAGACCGTTTTCCAGTAAAAATCCAAGTGCATAATGGGGACTTAACGCAAACAGGATATGGGGTGCTGATACCAGACTTATAAGACCGGTGAGGGAGAGGGAAAAGAACCAGATTGCCATAACCGGTCCGAATGCCCACGAAATACTATCGGTCCCTTTTCTTTGAAGGGCAAATAAACAGATTGCAATTGTCGCCGCAATGAGAAGGAGAACAGTTCCACTTGTCTCTTCAAGTCCTGGAACCAACCGAATACCTTCCACGGCGGAGAGGATACTAATGGCCGGAGTAATGACTCCGTCACCCATGAACAGGCAGACCCCGATTATTGCCAGGAAGGATATATAGGGGACCAGCGAGCTGTTTTTCAAGAGATCTGTCAAAACCTCCTTTAAAACAATGGTGCCTCCCTCACCCTTTGTTCCCACGTGCATTGCAATCCATACATACTGAACGGTGATGATAAGAAAGAGACTCCAGAAAATTAACGAGATAATCCCGAAGATATTGTCTTCATTTGGAACGAGGGCGAGGAGAATGATTCCGATGGTATAGATAGGACTGGTCCCGATGTCTCCAAAAACGAGTCCCAAAGCTTTCAGGACGCGGGATTCAGCCACAGCAGGGAACATATCATATCGTTTACTAAGAAATTAATAAAGTGCTTCTGGTTTTGTCAGGGTTATGACATATCAATTCCTTTATGAACCGGATTTCCAATGAGCCCTCCCTTTCCGGATAAGTCATCCATGAGCACACCCGGATAGGGAGGAGGATGAATGTTCTCATTTTTCATGGCATTCCAGGCCCGCTGATACAGATCAGACTGATACTCAAACTCATACCGGTGATCAGTAACGTATGCTTTGGCCCGTATCCTATGATAGAACGGAAATGAATGAATGAGAACCGTGTAGGGAAAATCGTTACTGATAATGACATATGGTGAACTGGCAATCGTCTCCCTGACCAGGATCTGGGCTCTTGAGTAATCTGAATTCGTATCAATATAGAGGTCGGTTACCACCATCATGGCTGTTGAACCAAAATTCCCGCTGGATACCGGACTGGTAAAGATTTGAAAATTTGGTATGGTGACTACATCATCAGATGGCGTCACAAGCCTGGTTGTTCGAAGACCAATATCTGACACTTCACCATAATAATCACTAAAGGCTACCTTGTCTCCAACCTGAAATGGTTTTTCGAATATTATCACAATCCCGCCGATGATGTTTGCAAGGAGATCTTTCAGACCAAGACCAAGGCCGGCTCCAAATAATCCAAAAAAGGCAATCGTTTCGGTATACGAAGGATCCAGAATCGCTGTGAATGCAAACCAGGTTGCAATACAATAAAAGACAATTTTTATCAGGGGGATCATCATTTTGATAGTGACCCTGTCTTTTGAAAACAATTCTGAAAATTGCTGTAGGAACCGGCCAACAGCCCAGGAGAGGATGAACGTAAAGGCATACAGGAAAATGATATAGAGAACTAATGCAGTATAATCACCGGTTATTGCCGCATTTTCTGTCGTGCCTGTCAGGATACTTTCATTCATTACCAAATCATCCTCCGCTGTTTCAGGTATTCAACAACCGATGAAAACCCTTCAAAACTGACAGACCACATATCCTCCTTTCTCATGATAAGACCTGCAGATACCAACCGGTAGAGGGAGGAATTGAGCATGGCCTTGTCATTGACTGACTCATTAAGCCGGGAATAAACCGGAGACTCATACATGAGAATGAGGGTTAATACAAAGATGTCAATCGCATCAAGATCAGGGATTTGTGAGGGTTTGGGCAGGCGGGAAAAACGTATTTCTTCCTCCACCATCGCATTTTGAAATATTTCACGGGCAATTCCGGGTTCACCTGCTGACAGGCGATGTATCTCACGAAATATCAATTCTTCCGGAATCGCCTCCTTGTCAGCTAATAATGGAATAAATGATGCATACCGGCGTTGTATCGTAATATAGGGGATGGAGAACGCGAGGTTAAGAGAAGCGATATTTACATCAAGGTCTTTACTGACGAATTCAAGGGTATTGTCAAGGTCAATGTCAATAGTGAACCTGATTTCATCCTTTCGTTCAGGAAGAAGGTATTGTTTTAATTCAGGGAGTGTCAGAAGCGGCAGAGTTATTACGATAGGAAACCAGCGTTCGATGTGAAGAAATCCGCAGAGAAAATTCCATGAATACTGATTCCAGGTGGTAATGACCTGTCGTGAATTGGTGACTAGAGAGGAGAGGAATGATCTAAGCAGATCAAATCCATGGGGACGGCGTTCATACAGGTATTGACATTCTTCGCAGATGTAGACTGCATGTTCATCAAAAAAACCTTCAAAATCCGGAAGCAGGGTTTCGTTTCCTGAAAAATTAATATTTCGAACTAATATTGATATCTCCCTGGAGAGGCAATCAGCGACAATCGTTCTTGAATACGATGTGGGGCTGATGATTGCAATTTTCGGAGGTGTTCTGAAATCACCGGGTTTTCTGATATGAGTCAGTATTTCACATACTCTGGATTCATACAGGGGTACATCATTTCCGAGAATGCATGTCTGAGTTGTGGAATCTCCATTCTGGTTCCTATAGATATGAATCACCCCGGGGTATTCGTATGTATAACCGAGTAGTTAGAGCCAGGGGGATTTATAGTTTCACGCTGCATGAGAATAATCCGAAAAATTCTTAATACTATTTTTACGGTTTTGATGGACGAAACGCAAGGCCATGTAATGTATCCTCAGGGATACTATACAGCTGGCAATGACCTTCCCTGCAGAATGCAGAACCATTCGGAGAAAAAAAGAATTTTTCAGAGATTACTGGAATTTATCCTTCACGCTGTTCAGTTCATCAATTGACCCGATGGTCACATAATCAGGCACTACAAGCCCGACTTTTGCCCCAGTGAGAACCTTCCCGACCTCAACAAGATTATCCCTGTACTTATCCATGTATGTTGACTGAGTCGTTGGCAGCCATGCTGATATGGTACAATCCACATCTCCTGTCGATACGGCCTGATAGAGAGGCCCTGCATCAACAGCGACCATTTTCACAGTATATCCTGCCTGTTCAAGCACCTTCTTCAGCACGTTCGTACTTGCAATTTCTGAATCCCATAGGACATATCCGACGGTTACAAGTGATCCATCGCCCTTTACAGAACCAATCCATGAAGAGACCTGATCCGGATGAGCGGCAATATACTCATCAGCTGCATTCTCCGGTGTTTTTCCGTCCTCTATAGCAAGCATAACTGATGCCATCTCATCCGATGTCCAGGAAAACCGGGAAAAAATCGCGTAAGCACCAGGATTGTCAGTTTCAAAGCCTTTTCGTGCAAGAGCACCAATATATTCTTCCCCACCGTATATCCCCTTGGGATCATCAAGATATTTCAGGTTAAACCGGGCAAATTTCCAGTGAGGGGTCCAACCGGTTACAACAATCCATTTCCCTGAATTGATTGCCTTTGTCAGCTCTGATGCCATTCCCGCACTACTACTGGAGACAAGAATATAATCAAGTCCATAGTCCTGTATTGCAACCTCAGTCTTCTGCATAATACCGGCACCAGGTTCAATACCAATGATCTTACCCTTCTGCATCTGTGTTGACTGTTCTCCGGTGCATCCGCATAGCAGGATACATCCGGTCAATAGTACAACTAACATTATAATTGGAGATATGTGTCTTAATTTCATTGATTACTCCATAATTTTTCTAAAATTGTTTTAATTCCCGTACCGGAATCAAATTCTGACTCAGTCGGTCAAGGATGATAGCAATGATTACAATCGCAAGACCTGCCTCAAACCCTGACCCAATATCAACCCGCTGAATTCCATACAACACCTGGTATCCAAGTCCCCCTGCACCGATCATGGAAGCGATGACAGTCATAGAGAGAGCCAGCATAATGCACTGGTTGACACCGGCCATGATTGTAGGCAATGCAACAGGTAATTCGACTTTTATCAGTTTTTGTACCATTGTTGCACCAAACGCATCTGAGACCTCAATCAGTTCCTTTGGTATCTGTCTGATTCCAAGATTTGTCAGCCTGATGGTTGGCGGCATTGCAAAAACAACCGTAGCAATGACACCAGGGACATTTCCAAGACCAAAGAATATGACTGCAGGAATAAGATACACAAAAGAGGGCATTGTTTGCATAAAATCCAAAAAAATCCGGATTATCTGGTTGAAACGATCTGAATGTGACGCGAAGATTCCAATAGGAATTCCAATCACCAGAGATACAATGGTTGAAACGATAACAAGGGCAAGCGTTTCCATTGAATGATCCCATAAATCAAGATCCCAGATTAATAAAAGACCTGCAACACAAAGAATTGGAAGATCAATTGATTCCAAAAACCTTTTGTACTGCGATTTCTTCTGAGATCTTCCCCTGAATTTCAATACAAAGGAAATGATGGCAATGAGCAGGATCAGAACCGGCGGCGGGATACTACCCAGAATACTCTGAAACGCATTCGTGAGTGCAGTAAGGACATCGGTTATCCCATCTAAAAGCCAGCCAAGATTTGTGCTGATCCAGGTAACCAGATCCTCAATCGCCGTTCCAAGGGGCAACCGGGGAAACGGGGAAACCGTCATACAGACCCTCCTGACCTGCCAAGAGCAGCCAGAACAGAGCCTCTGACAATGACACCCTTTAATTTCTTCTCTTCATTTATCACGGCCAACGGAAACCGGCTTTCCGCAATGACCGGGATGATCTCTGAAACCGGGGTATCGTGATTGATGGATACAACATCCGGTATGATAATCTCCTGAAGAGGCAATCCTTCTTTTCCGGCCCGCAAGGCATCATCAGCCGTAATGATACCCTTGAGCTCCCGGTTTTTCCCAACAACAAATAATGTGGAAATTCCTGCTTCCTTCATCATTCGTAACGCCACATGGGGACCTGAAGTTACGTGAATCATGGGATCCGGAACTTTCATGACATCCTTTGCCGTTAGAACACGTGAAAGATCCACATCTTCAACAAACCGTTCAACAAATTCGTTTTTGGGTCTTGTGAGGATCTCTTCAGGTGAACCGACCTGAATGATTTCTCCTGCTTTCATCAGGGCTATCCTGGATCCAAGTTTCAATGCTTCATCAAGATCATGAGACACGAAAATAATGGTCTTTTCAAGACGATCCTGTATGTCAAGCAGTTCATTCTGCATATCTCGTCTGATGATAGGATCCAGTGCGGAAAACGCTTCATCCATGAGTAAAATATCCGGTGAACTTGCAAGAGCCCGGGCAAGCCCCACCCGCTGCTGCATTCCCCCAGAGAGCTGATCCGGATAGGAATACTCATATCCGGATAGACCCACAAGATCCAGGGATTTTTTTGCTTCCTGGACCCGTTCCTCATATGGAATACCCTGAATCTCAAGACCGAATGCAATGTTGTCCAGAATATTTCTATGGGGAAGAAGAGCAAAGCTTTGAAAAACCATGCTCATCCGTTTTCTTCGGATTGATTTCATCTGGTCTGCAGAAGCAGTGACAAGGTCTTCTCCATCAAGAAAAATCTCCCCGGCTGTCGGTTCTATGAGCCGGTTCAGGCATCTGAGAAGTGTTGATTTCCCACATCCCGAGAGTCCCATCAGAACAAAGATTTCCCCTTTCTGAACTGTAAACGAAATGTTTTGTAATGCGACGATGTGGCCGGTTTTTTCTCGGATTTCTTTAACCGAACATCCTCTTTGGAGATGAGACAGCGTTTTCTGGGGTCTTGGTCCAAATATCTTAGTTAGATTTCTAACTTCGATAATCGAACCCTGATCATTCTGAATCAGAGATGGAATATTCATCCCCCCTACACTTATCTATCCCCATAAGAATATTGATGGGGGCTATACATAGATAACAGTTTTGTGAGCCCATTTTTTACAAATAGGCATTTAAAATCAATTTTGAGTTAGATGTGGCAATAAAATCAGTATTCAATACACCTCATACCATTAATTCAAAAATAATAGTCATTTTTACTAAAAACCCAATTTTTACGGACAGAGAACAGACCAACAGGAGAACAGAAGTACACCTGGAACCATGCAAGTATCATGCTTCACCTGATACGATGTGGTGACACATTCCATGCATCTGGGAATTGGATCAAACCATTCCCCCATTATCTCCCAGGCCAACCTCGAATGATTTCATACATCCCCTCCACGGCTCTCCCCCTCATAACATCATTCCAATCATAATCCGGGAGAAATGACATATTATGCAGACCGGTTTTCTCATCGGTGGAAGGAAAGAACTGTGACCGGTCGAATTGGTATAACCGGACAATATTTCTTACCCCACGTGCTATAGACATATAAGAGGGAGTTCGCGTACATGACGAACGAACACGGGTATAAAACAAAAGAACATCTAAACCTGACCGGAGAATCCGATCTTACCATCGAAGTTGTTATCCTGCTCATTTTCGGGATATTCATGCTTAGTTTCGGCCTTCTGCTCTTTCAGATACACACCGGTGCTCTTCCCTATGCACCGGACAGTACATACGGATTATTTGTCCTACTGATTGCATTTCAGATTGTCACGATGGGAAAAACGCCTTTTGGTGATCTCAAACGGTCCTGGCTTCTGATACTTATCGGCATTATCGTTGCAATCCTGGGAATGGCTGCTGCTTTTGTCCCCGGCTATCTTTCTGAACATATCAGGCTCATCGTCGGAGGGGTTCTGTTACTCGGGGGTGCAGCTCTTTTCCTCCAACTCTTCGTGAGGGAAGACAAAGCCCGGACCTGGAGGCATGTATCCGGAGTGCTTCAGCATCTGATCCTTGCCTGTGGGCTGGTGTATATCATTTCATGTATATGTGGCCTGATTACTCTTCTCCCCGGAATTACGACGGATAATCAGACTGCCGTCATTTTAATTCTTTTTGCTCTGTGTCTTTTTTATCTTGCATGGTGCATTCAGAAGGTTGCACGAGAGTACCCATCTAAAAAGCAGGATACAGAACATGAATCCGCGGGACGTGAAGCACCAAAGACAAACGGGATATGGCTGGTTCTGAAAGAGTCATCGATCTCACTCTCTCTCGGGGTCCTTCTTCTGGTTGCAACACTGCTGACCCTTCTTGGGTTGGTCCTGATCCCGGTAAACCTTGGGACACTTCCATTTTCACAGGACGGACTGCTGGGGATGCTTCTGGTCGTGTTTGCCATTCAGATGATGGCTCTTGGAGAAACCCCGGTCGGGGCATATAAACGTTCCTGGCTGATGGTCATTTTTGGAATGACCTTTGCAACCCTTGGTATCATATCCTGCATCGTTCCCGGGTTGCTGACCGGTTCTCTTCAGATACTTCTTGGTCTGTTAAATATCATCGGCGGTGTTGTCCTGCTTATCGGCCGGTATTACCCGGTCCTCCAGGCAATGCGGAACCCTCCGGATAATCCTACAGAACAGCCTCCGATACTGAAAAAAATGAATAATACCCAGACCATACTGAACTTTGTATCAATCGCCTTTGGTATTTCAATGCTCATTCCGGGTATCATGCCAGGATTGTTAAATGCGGTGATTATCGTAATAAACGGGCTGCTCCTCTTTGTACTTGCAGGTTTTATCAGAAAGATTGAGACATTATATCCGGTGTAATAGGAATTTACTCTCCTTTTTCCAGCAGGGCGAACTGACGATACACGATCTCTTTTGTATACAACTGTAACAAAATTCGTAATTTGAAGAAAATTTTTATCCTTTTCACTCTAAGTTCCAAATGATATTGAATTGGTATTGAAATTATCCAGAGGGATGGAATGAAGCACATGTCATTGAAACCAATTTTCAGGATGATTGTCGCCCTTTTATTTGTAGGCCTGGCTATCTCCTTCTTTCCGGTGTCAGC
>CAZEWE010000043.1:0-9447 GCA_964515765.1 uncultured Methanospirillum sp.
TGGAGATCCAGTGTGCATAAAGAAGAATTGATATCCCTCCATACCATGCTCACCAATGTCCGCGAGTATCTTCAGGATCAAAACCCTGATGCAGACTTTACCGAGTATGATGCCCTGGAAATTACCCCCTCACAGACCCACCGGAGTAAAGTAGAGCACAAATATGCGATTTTTGTCCTGGGAAACGCCATCGCAAAGGCAATGAGGGAGGTAGACAATCCGTCAGCAGCACGAATGGCTGACCGGATGCATGAACTGGCCGAGAGGACTTTAAAAGAGATAGAAATGGAAGGGTAACACCTTCCTACTTTTTTTGATCCTGGGAAACCAGGTATTCTGCAAGGAGCCGGGGAATCGGAGCCTGCATACAATGCCAGTTGGGCGTACCGTTTACTTCAAGAACGACATAAGAACCATTGCAGGACAGAAGGTCAACACCACCATAATCCACTCCGACAACCTGCGCTGCCCTGACCGCAATATCTGCCATTTGTTTGGGAATATCGATTGCACTCCCACACCCTCCCTGATGGATGTTATGGGTCAGGTGATCTGATACCCGCATGATAGCCCCGACAGCCTTGTCACCGATGACAAATACCCGGAAATCGCGGTCATTTGGCACATACTCCTGCAGGTAAAATGGTGGATCGCCAAGCTCAGCCTCGTTCAGAGCCAGGTGAATTCCTACCCCGTCAAACCCATATACCGGTTTTGACACGGCTTTTGTATGCTTTTTTATGAACTGACCTGCCAGGGTCCGTGACTCGGTAAAGAAGGTGGCAGGAGTCGGGACCCCGTGCTTTACCAGAAGGGCTGATGTCATCACCTTACTTGCACAGGTGACAATACTCTCCGGTGAGTTGATAATCCTGTTTTTCAGCGAGAGGGCCTGAAGCGATTCAAAATTATGACCATTCTGCCTGATCCCACAGGCCCAGATGGTCGCTCCGGACAGATCATCAGAGAACGGGTCGATTGCTTCTAAAAACCTGACCCGGTACGGATATCCCATCTGATCAAGTTCATCCATGACCATCCGGGTTGAATTGTCAGATGGAATATCGGTAGGTTTTGGAATAATGGTAATCATGCGGCATCAAAAAAGGGGATTTATTCAAAGGGTCTGCTGTACTTCTTCCAAATCTGTTCACGGAATACCGGACCGCTGTTATAGGAACAGAAGGGAATCAGCGTCCCATCCGGCGTTGCATAATGAATACAGCATTGGCTGACCCGCTCAACATCATAATTGTAGTTGTCCATGAAATGCATCATTCCGATAAAGAGGGCATTCCAGTGGAACTCACGAAGGGAGTCAAAATTATGGGTGATAAGGGCTTTTCCAAGGCTGGTCCAGAGTTCACGACCTCCTTCCTCGCTCTTTTTCACCGATGAATAGAGTTCTTTAATCCCGTTGATAGCAACCATCTTTTTGCTGATTGGACCTGCGGATGTCAGCTGGGTTGTCAGCCGCTCAATGGAGTCAAAGAATGCATCAACATCGATCATCCGGTTGATGGGGACAATCTTCTTTTCCCTGACAAAGACATAGGTCGCTGCACCACAATGCTGGTGTGCGGTAAATTTCAGCTGCGGTTTGCCGGTATATGCCTCTACAAAGTCACTAATCGGCACTACACAGGGAACCGGGTAAAAGTCCTCTTTCTCAACCGATCCTTCAGTCTGCTCTTCAATGCGGTTCAGTAACTCTGGAATGGTTATCCGCTGCCGTTCGATATCTTCTGGTGATGCTGCCCCGGTAAATGAGACCGGCTGGAAGTTCACCCCACGGATAACTTCGACATGTTCTGCTGCAAACCGGACGATATCACCGATCTCATGATCATTCTGGCCTTTGATGATAGTTGGTACCAGGACCACACCCTGTTTTGCCTTTTTCAGGTTTTCAATCGCCTTCAGGTCATGCGCCAGTTTGAAATTCGTCTCTTTTGTCACCCCGTCAAAATGGAGGTACACCGTGGAAAGACCAGCTTCTTTGAGCCGGAGTGCATAATCAGGATCCTGGGCGATAATAAGTCCGTTCGTTGCAAGCTGCACCTGCATGAACCCCAGACTTTTTGCCATTCTGATGATCTCAACCAGATCGTCCCTGAGTGTCGGCTCGCCTCCGGCAAACTGAACTGCTGGTGCAGGCGTTGGTTTTTCAGAGCGCAGAACCGTCAGCATATCTTTGATCTGGTCAAAGGTGGGTTCATAAATGTATCCGCAGGCACGGGCATTGGCAAAACAGAAGGAACAGTTCAGGTTACATCGGTTTGTCAGATCCACATTTGCCAGGAGGGTTGTTGATTTATGATTATTACAAATCCCGCAATCATATGGACAGTTGCTAGTTTCTCTGACGACCTGAGGATTGTCAAGGCCTGATCCCTTAACCCCAAATGCCTCATATCTGCGCCAAGCTTGTGCATCATCCCAGTACAGGTATGAAAAAAAGCCATGATCAGGACAGGTCCTGCTTATATACACCTTTCCATCTTTATCAGTAATCTCTGCATCGAGAACTTTTTTACATATCGGACAGAGACTTTTCGTTTTTTTGAGGAGTATACTATCACCACCAGCGGGTATTCCCATACCGGGTTTTACTTCTGCTCATATGTATGCGAAAACCTAACCTTATAGGTATGCCGGATTTTGCAACAATACTCAGCAATGGACTCATACTCATCGGTTCTGCAATATGGGTGATGCTCCCCGCATACCTGCCAAATAATTTCGCAGCCCTGACCGGTGGGGGCATGCCCATTGATATGGGGAGAAACTGGACCGACGGGAGACGTATCCTGGGAGATGGGAAGACCATCCGGGGGTTTGTCGGCGGGGTAACAGCCGGGATTCTTATCGGGGCACTTCAGATATATGCAGAGATATCAGGCCTGGTCCCCTGGTTTCCTCCCCATACCCTGACTGCAGTCATCCTGCTCGCCATCGGATCACTCCTTGGAGATATGGTAAAGAGTTTTTTTAAACGACGTCAGGGAATAGACCGGGGTGGAGAATGGTTCCTGGTGGATCAGTTGGACTTTGTTGTGGGAGCGTTACTTCTGACTTTCCTGTTTGATTCCTCCTGGATGTTGAATACCATGACCATTCCGCTCCTGATCGTCATCCTGGTCCTGACTCCCCTCCTGCACCGGACCGTGAATATTATCGGGTATAAACTTGGATTGAAGAAGGTACCATGGTAACCGCTACATTACGTGAGATGCTCATCTCTGCCGAAGCCATACGATTTGGAGATTTTACCCTTGCGTCCGGGAGAAAAAGCAAGGTCTATATTGATATTAAAAAGGCTATCACAAGCCCGGCTATCCTGAAAAAGATCGCATCAGAGGTTCTTGCCCACAACACGGATTTCGATGCCGTCGCAGGTGTTGCCGTCGGTGGGGTCCCCCTTGCAGTATCTGTCTCCCTCGCCTCTGAGAAACCCTATGTGATCATCAGGAAGGAACAGAAAGGACACGGTCTTGCCAGTCTTATCATCGGGGAAGTATCAGGAAAACGCATCCTTCTTGTTGAAGATGTAACCACATCAGGCGGGTCGGCAGTATTCGGGATTGAACAGCTCCGCTCTGCCGGTGCAGTCGTAACCGACGTAATAACAGTAGTAGACCGGAATGAAGGTGCAGGAAAGACACTGCAGGACCTTGATATTATCCTGACACCGCTGGTCAGAATGCAGGACCTTATAAACGAGTGATCGATCGGTGACAGACATGCCATTAAGTATGTATCGCTAATCATAGTCTATGAACCGGCATACGGTTGGCATTGTCATACTCCTCACCGCCGGTATCCTGGGCGGCATTCTCCTTGGATATATGTTTCATGGGGATGTACCAGGACAGATTCAGAATAATACCTCACTGGCAAGGCAGGCACCTGTCACTCAGCCGGACCTGATACGGCCTTCACATATCCTGCCCCTTTCCAATGAGTCATTTTTAGTCAGTGATCTGCATGACAAGGCCCTGTTTATGGTTCAGGCAAATGGGACGATGCAGAGGATCATAACCAGGGATGTCGCGAAACCCTATGGGTACTGGGATATCGCCGGATTAGCCAATGACAAGAAAGGGAATTTGTATATCTCCGATGCAGCCACCCACCGGGTATTAAAACTTAATGAGAAAGGATCACTCCTGACCAGCTGGGGAGGGTTTGGAGATGGGGATGGCAAATTTGACACTCCTGCTGGGATCAGTGTCGTCAACGCATCAGATGAAGATTTAATATATGTCTGTGATTCCGGCAATGCACGGATTCAGGTATTTACTCCACAGGGACAATACCTGCATAGTCTGCAGATCCCATCAGATGAATCAAAAAAAGTCAGGGTAGTAAAACCCCAGGAGTCGCTCAATACCACAGACCTGCAGAAATTCCTGGTAATCCCACAAAAAGGTGCAAATCCTGCATTTGTGGAACGAACATTCTCCATTCAGTCTTCAGGCAGTACGCTGCCCCTGGCCTTTGACATCAACCGGTCGGTTCATCTGGGTGCACAAAAAGTGTCATTCCAATCACCGGATGTCTCAACGAAAAACCCTGAAGAATGGATCGCAGTCCTCTCTGCAATCCTTGCTGATCCAACAACACAGGCGACACTCAAGACAACTCTTGAAGAACTCAGGCGTCAGGCAAATATCAAACGAATCAGTGAACGGGCAAAACTGGAATGTATTGTTCATTTTGTCCAGCAGATTCCCCTGACTGAGAATGCGGAAAACCGGTACCCGGTTGAGATATTGCATGATAAAATCGGCAACACGTATGACAAAGCCCTGTTTTTATATGGGCTTCTCAGTGAAGCAGGGTATGATGTTGTCTATCTGGCATACCCCGGTCTCTCACATGCAGCGGTCGGAATCCGTCTTACTGATCCCCTGCAGAGCACCGCAATAGCCACATATCCGGATAGTAATGGCAGCATATACATGTATATTAATCCGGACGGGCCGTCATTTATCGGAGGAATAGCCCAGAAATACCGGAAGTCTGATCCATTTGTCATCCATCTTGAAGAGAAACTGAAAGGAGCAGGAACAAGAAAGGAGAAGACCTCGATCTCTGCAGATCACCTGTATTCAACATATGTTGTGGAGAGCATCTTTTCTCTCTCTGAGAAGTACCAGTTTCTGGTAAATAAGGAGAAGGATGCAAAGAGTGATGAGGCACGAAAGATCCGGGAGAATTACCAGAAGATAAAGAGTGTTCTAGACTTTATCGAGAAAAATCCCTGGAACACCGAGATAGCCTACATGAGAATTAAAAATTCAAAGGTTAATGATATTATCGTGTAAAATCAAATCCAGCCCTTATTTTTTCCCTGAAACCAGGTACCCGGTGAAGGATCCAAAGAATAATCCTTTCCGGTCCATATCGGTGAGATGAGCAATATACTCATCCGCTGCCTGCTCTGTTACACATCCGGCAGATGCGGCCCGCATTGCATTTTCTGAAACAGTAAAGATTGCTTCTGCTTCCTGAAGGGTATGCATGATCATCGTCCGTGGATAGACCTGCACATCGGAGAATCCTGCATTCAGACACAACCTTCTGAGTTTTCGCCCGATATGACCACAGGCAAACTGATCTGACCAGAAGTTCAGGATGGTTCTTGTCACCGTTTCATCAGCCCCGTCGATGATGAAATTCTCCCAGTCCGGTTCAAAGAGCACACATGATCCCCCCGGTTTCAGGACACGATACATCTCATGAATGACCTGCTGGGGATTTTGCACATGCTGAAGGACCCGGTCTTCCCTGACCGCATCACATACACCGTCGCGGACCCCTGAGTATTGCCCGTCCATCCGGATATACGAGAGATTTGGAATGGTGGCAGCCTTTTTTGCAAGAGTTACGAGTGATGAACTGATATCCGACCCGATAACCAGTCCTCCGGGGCTGCACCGTCCGGCAAGGATATGAACATCATCAAGAGGCCCGCATCCAATCTCAAGGATAATACCCCCGGGCGATATCTGCAGGAGGTCGAATGATTCCTCTTTTACGGACCGAAAGAAAGGATGGTTTCTGATATCGGAAAGACACCGGACCAGTTTTTCCTGGTCTTCTGAATGGTCCACCTGCTGAAACCCGGTTGCAAGAAAAGTCATAATATAAGAAGAAAGTATGTTTTCAGATAATTTCAAGAGATCATTGAACTTCCCAGTAATCGATATTCCATGAAAAATAATGAGGAGAGGGCATATGAGTAGTACTTCTGGTGATAGATAGTTATTAAGGATGGTCTTTCTCCCCTATCATGAAAGGTCACACCATCGAAAAATAAATGATAGGTTTAATGGGGTATACCGCATATTGGTACGAGAATATAAATCTAAGATCCGATATCTATGGCAATTAGTACCAGAGGAGGCAATTTTTCACTCCTCCACCTGATTATTTCTCATCACCTCTGCTTGGGTGCAGATCTCTCCATTCGCAGAGCGAACAGGATCTTTATCCATTCATATGAGAGAGTGCCAGTTTTGAGCACTTTCTAAAAATTTTTTTAAAATTGATAGAATGATACAAATTCATTGGAGTTATCAGGAATGAATTCAAATACAAACATCCTTATTGTCGGAAGCGGAGGCAGAGAACATGCCATTGCGAAGGCCCTTTCCAAAAATCCTCATACAAGAATATTTGCGGTAATGAACAGGATGAACCCGGGAATTGCTGAACTGGCATACAGGGTCCTGATTGCTTCAGAAACAGATCCGGAAGGCGTGAAACAGTTCTGCGAGGAGCACCAGGTTCAGTTTGCATGCATCGGGCCAGAGGCTCCTCTTGAAACCGGTGTGGTTGATGCACTGACGAAAGCTGGAGTCAAATGTGTCGGTCCTGCAAAAATGGCAGCAAGAATTGAGACCGACAAATCATTCTGCAGAAATCTGATGAAAAAATACAATATCCCCGGTCTTCCTGAATACCATATCTTCCACTCCGGCACAGATGCTGAAGCATTCCTGAAAACCACTACGAAAGAATATGCAATAAAACCATCCGGTCTGACCGGGGGCAAGGGAGTCAGGATCATGGGTGAACATCTGACCCATGACGAAGCCTGCAGATATGTGCATGAGCTCAAAGGCGATGTCGTCATTGAGGAGCGGCTTATCGGAGAGGAGTTCACCCTGCAGGCATTTGTCGATGGCACACATCTTGTCCCGATGCCTCTCGTGCAGGATCATAAACGGGCCTTTGAAGGAGATGTCGGCCCGAATACCGGTGGAATGGGGTCATATACCCTTCCTGATCACCGGTTCCCATTTGTCACCGAAGAGGATTACAATAAGGCGTTTGCCATTATGAAACAGACCGTTGCTTCTCTTGCTGCTGAAGGGACACCGTACGTGGGAATTCTATACGGTCAGTTTATGAATACAGCACAGGGGCCGATGGTCATCGAATTCAATGCCAGGTTTGGGGATCCGGAGGCAATGAACGTTCTGTCATTACTTACGAGTGACTTTTCCACCCTTGTTCAGGCGATTACGGCAGGAACACTTGACAAAGCAGAAGTTTCGTTTGCAAATAAAGCAACCGTCTGTAAGTATCTTGTCCCAGAGGGATATCCGGATAATCCGGTTTCCGGTGGGAAACTCATTCCAGGACCGGATAATGAGGCACTCTGCTATTATGCGAGCGTTGTCAGGGATGGGGATTTTCTGGTGACCCAGAATTCACGTACCATGGCCTATGTCGGTATCGGGGGCACCCTGGAAGAGGCAGAGAAGATAGCAGAAGAGGCTGCATCTGCCGTTCAGGGTCCGATAAGACATCGGTCTGATATCGGTACCAGAGAAGTCCTTGAGAAGAGAATTTCCCACATGAAGGAGATCAGATGAAGAAAGATTTTTTATCCATCCTTGACGTCTCCCGGGAAGAACTGGCTAACCTCATCGCACATGCCAGGAAATTAAAGGAAGAGCGAAGAGTGAGCATACAGACACCTGTTCTTGCCCATAAAACTCTGGGGATGATCTTTGAAAAATCATCAACCAGAACCCGGATATCCTTTGAGACCGGGATGTTTGAACTGGGTGGTCATGCCCTGTTCCTGAACCCGAAAGACATGCAACTCGGAAGGGGAGAGGCTATTCGGGATACGGCCCGTGTTATGTCCAGGTTTGTATCCGCCATCATGATCCGGGCAAACCGGCATGACGAGGTCATAGAACTTGCGACCCATGCCGATATTCCGGTAATCAACGGCCTTTCAGACCGGGAACATCCCTGTCAGATCCTGGCCGACATCATGACCATTGAAGAATGTCTTTTTCGAACCGAAGGGGTAAAGGTTGCCTGGATTGGTGACGGGAATAATGTCTGTAATTCACTTATCCTGAGCACGATACTTACCGGAATGGAGGTTATCGTGGCCTCTCCATCAGAGTTTGCTCCACGAGAGGATGTTGTTGCAGAAGCCCTCCGGATGGGAGCAAAGGTCAGGATTGTAACCGATCCACGGGAAGCCGCAGCCGATGCTGATGTGGTCATGACCGATACCTGGATCTCCATGGGGCAGGAAGATGAGATTGACCGGAGAAGACAGATCTTCATGCCGTACCAGGTGAATGCTGAACTGATGGCCTGTGCAAAACCAGGAGCCATTGTGATGCATTGTCTCCCGGCACATCGAAACTGGGAGATCACCGATGATGTGATCGATAGTAAAGCCAGTGCGGTATGGGACCAGGCAGAAAACAGGCTGCATGTTCAGAAGGCCCTCCTGGTCAGGCTATTGGCTTAAATATTTTTTTTATTACGTGATAATATCTCTTCATACTATATGAACTTCGACTGGAGAAACAGAGGTTAATGAATTAAACCAATCAACAAAGTTAATTGCTGGTTTAAGGTAACAATCAGCCCCTCTTGGATCAATACCCGGCCAAAATATTTATTTATACAAACAAAATCTATTCTGCTGCCTGAATCATCCATGTGTTATTATGTGAAGAAACCCAAAAGAGATTACAACACATATTAGGATGAGAAAAAACTTCCCTAGTAACCGGGAGTATATGGGGATTACCATGAAAAAGAAGGAAGAGGTCATCTCGGTTTTGAAAGAGAAACGATCTTATATCATCCAGAAATATCATATCACCCGGATTGGCATCTTTGGCTCGGTCATCAGGGACGAAGCCGGGCCGGGAAGTGACATCGACATTCTGGTTGATTTCAGCGATGATGCCAGTCTTCTTGATCACTCAGGTCTGAAGATTTATCTTGAGAAAATATTCGGACAACCTGTAGATGTTGTTCCTGAACGTGCAATCAGGGCAGAACTCAGGACGCCTATCCTATCAGAAGTTGTGTTTATATGAGAGACCCTCATCTTTACCTTCAGGACATCCTCGATGCCTGCATCAGGATAGACCGGTTCATTGGGTCTTTATC
>CAZEWE010000043.1:9547-17624 GCA_964515765.1 uncultured Methanospirillum sp.
GTTGCGATAACACCAAACACGATATTCAGATAAAACATAATCAGCCTCCAGAGGATTATAAACACTCCAAGGACGGCAGTCGGAACAAACAATGCATAAAGCGAGGTTGCCGAGAGCTCTGCTATACCTGATGCACCGGGAGTTAAGGGAATCATACTGATAAGAGCGATGATTATCTGACTTAACATAGATTCAGATATTGACGGGGGAAGACCAAGCCCCATAAGAATAACCGATGCAACAATAAATTCCGAAAACCAGAAGAGAATAGAAAATATCGACCCCTGAATAATTCCTTTCTTTCCATGGCTGGTGAATGCGGTAATGCCAGAACAGAAATTATCAAACTCAACATCAGTGCTGGCAATGATCCGGTGAATTCCCGGCGTCTTCATCTTTGCCTCAATCCAGTGCAGGAGACGCATCACCTTATCTTTAGCGGATTCCGGTTTTCGTGCTGCAAAGAACAAAGCGGCAACAAACAGGATGAGAAGTGCCAGAGAGAAGAATATTACAAAGACAATACCCTCTCCCATGTCCCAGATGACCTTGCCCATCACCAGGAGGCTGAATACCGTGAGTGCTACGAGGATAACCGCATCGAGCACTCGTTCCATGATGACAACCGCGGTCGCGTCACCAAGCGGCATATCGGCCTTGTAGAGCTCATGAATCCGGACCGGTTCTCCTCCGGCCTGACCAGGGGTGATCGCACCAATAAGCAGGTTCGCAACCACCATATTGTAACAATGACCGTATCTTACCTGGTAGCCGAGGGATGCTGCCATGACCTTAATTCGGGCTGCCCAGAGAGAGAATGAGACAAACCGAAGCCCGATTGCGAGGAGTAAAAACCAGATATTGATATGGGTGAGATATTGAAGGGTATCCTCGTTAAAAGTGGATGCAAGGATAAAGACGAGGATTGCCATGGAGAATGCCAGAGAGAGATAAATCCATTTCTTCTGTTTTTTATCCATCTTCTCTCTCCGTGGCGAAAATTCCTGCAGATATTACTTTTAGTACTATATCTTCTTTCGCGTTATCTATTCGGGGAGGAGGGAAAGCCGCTCCAGTACCTCTTCGGCTGCATCAATACCACCATCAAGGTACAAGGCACCGGCAAATGCTTCCATACACTCCGCAAGCACCCTGCCTGATGTCCAGACATGCATCCGTGCTTCACCCTTCCCCCATCTGACATATTGCTCAAGATGAATGGAACGGGCAGCATCCCGGAGTACCGACATATTGACAAGATCCATCTTCTTGAGGGATACTGCCCCCTTGTCATGCTCACCGCCCTTGACCAGCCGGGTGAGGATAATAAGCTCAATGACAGCATCCCCAAGTGTTGCCAGGGCATCAAGATGGGAATCTTCAGAGAGTCCCTGCTCCTTACTATAGGCAAGCCTGGTCAGTGCCCGGAGCAGGAGGGATTTGTCCCTGAAGGAATATCCGGTAATCCGCTCCAGTTGCTCGGGAAATAATACGGCAGTCATCGGTTACCGGGATCCAAGCATCTCGCTGATCGAGCGGGCTGCCTGTTTTGCACCACCCATCGCCATGATAACCGTTGCTGCTCCGGTTGTGACATCACCGGCTGCAAAGATCTTCGGATGAGAGGTACTGCCATCATCTCCGGTGACTACATTCCCTGCCCTGCCCTTATCAAGACCAGGAATCTGGCTGACAAGGACCGGGTTCGGACCCTGACCAATTGACTGAATGACGACATCACAGTCAAGGGTAAAGGTGTCATTGTCAATTGGCTCAGGGATGGGCCGGCCGCTCTCGTCCAGGTTGCACATCTGCATCCGGATACATTCAATGCCGGTCACAGCCTGTTCACCAAGGATACGAACAGGATTTGCACAGGTGATAAACTCAATACCCTCTTCCTGTGCATGATGGACCTCTGCTGCACGGGCAGGAAGGTCTTCTTCGCGTCTCCGGTAAACAAGGGTTACTTTTGCGCCCATCCGTCGTGCGGTACGGGCTGCATCCATGGCAACATTTCCCCCACCGACAACAACAACACGGCTCATTCTGGCAACCGGGGTGTCAAACTTTGGGAACCGCTCGGCATGCATAAGATTGACCCTGGTCAGGAACTCATTTGCAGAATAGACGCCGCTCAGGTTCTCGCCTGGAATTCCCATGAAGTACGGGAGACCTGCACCGGTTCCGAGAAGTATGGCATCATACCCTTCCAGTTCTTCATATGAGACCGTTCTTCCGACCAGATGGTTCAGGCGAAGATCAACACCCATCGCAAGGATGAGGTCTATCTCTGCCTTGACTACGTCCTTGGGCAGACGGAACGAGGGGATTCCATAGGTCAGAACACCGCCCGGTGCATGAAGTGATTCGTAGAGGACGACATCATGACCGTCCTTTGCAAGTTCTCCGGCTGCAACGATCCCAGCCGGTCCTGAACCGATAACGGCGACACGCTTTCCGGTGGCGGTCTTTCGTGCCGGGACAGTAAGGCCCTTTGCCCGTTCCTGGTCGGCTGCAAACCGTTCAAGCTGACCGATCCGGATGGGAGTCTCCTTCTTTCCCAGGATACAAAGCGCCTCACACTGGGTCTCCTGTGGACAGACACGCCCGCAGATAGCCGGAAGAAGATTCTGCTGCCTGATATTCTCTGCTGCTGGTAAGAACTCTCCCTTCGCGATAAGAGCGACAAAAGCGGGAATGTCAATATTTACTGGACAGCCGTCAACACATGCCGGTTTTTTACACTGGAGACACCGGCCTGCTTCTTCAATGGCCTCTTCAGGGGAGAGTCCGTTGTCGACTTCTCCAAAGTCCTTCAGACGGTCAGCAACACTTCGATCTCCCATTTAATGCTGCCCTCCGCAGGTACACTGGTGTTCTTTCCATTGTGCCAGTGATTCCTTCTCATGCTCCATGTAATACCGCTGGCGTTGCATAAGGTTGTCAAAGTCGACCATGTGGGCGTCAAACTCCGGCCCATCCACGCAGGCAAACTTTGTCTTCCCGTCAACAACGCACCGGCAGGAACCACACATACCCGTTCCATCGACCATGATGGGATTGAGCGAGACAAAGGTCTTGATCTTCGGTTCACGGGTCACATTGGACGTGACTTTCATCATAATGGTGGGACCGATGATCCAGACCGCATCAACCTTCTCTTCAGCAATAACCTGTTTCAAAAGGTCGGCTGCAAATCCGTGATGACCTTTTGACCCGTCATCTGTTGCAATGAGAAGTTTGTCACAGATCTCTGCCATCTCGTCTTCAAGGATAAGAAAGTCAGCATTCCGGGCTCCAAGAATACCAATAACCCGGTTGCCTGCCTCCTTTAAGGCCTGTGCAATGACAGGAGTTGATGCAATACCAACACCGCCGCCAACCAGAACACAGGTTCCGAATTTCTTTACCTCACTCGGGCATCCCAGTGGACCGGCAATATCGCTGATGGCACCTCCGGCAGGAACTGCAGCAAGGGCATGCGTGGTTTTTCCAACCGCCATGAAGATGATTCTGACCAGATCTCCGGAAATCTTTGAGATTGTCAGGGGAATCCGCTCACCATTCTCATCAGTCCGTATGATAACGAACTGACCGGCCTTGGCATTCCGGGTCACATGGGGAGCGTTCACCCATATCTCATAGACATTTTCGGATAATTTGAGAGATTTTTCGATTATATACACCAGATGTCACATCCGGAAAAAATTATTCGGGCCCTTATTTATTGCCCGTCCAGCTTCTTTACTTTACGCACCCGGACCGCTACCCCACGGGAGGATCGGATCATCTCATCCGCACTCATCGCTGCCCGTCCGGTTGTCATGGCCTTATCTCCGATGACCAGCACTTCATCGCCGGGACGAATGACCGGGTCGGCATCAATAACACCCGGTGCCAGGATATCACCCTGGGGGACGAAGTCATCGATATATACCCGGTACCCGGTTTCAATAAGCGACCAGCCGTCAAAGGTAGGTCTCATCATGCCATGAGCAGGGTCTGTTGAGAAGTAGAGGTTTCTGCCCCGCTTTACCACCTGCTCCGGATATGACCCTTTTACTTCAAGGTTCGGTGCCTTGAGGTCATACCCGAACTGGAATGAGATCATGCCCCTGACCAGATGTGACTTAACCTTCCGCTCTCCGGTAAGGGCCTCGCTTAATGCCTGAAGTGATGCATGGTCAGTCAGGCGGTCATTCTCACAGGTGAATTCTATCTCAAATCCTGCCTGGTCTGCTGCATCCTGTGCAATGATTCGTGCATCGCCATCCAGATGGGCAATGACCCGGCGGTAGGGATGTCTGGTAAAGTACCTGACCAGAGTCTGGGTAATCTGGTACCGTTCCTCATGATCCCAGTATCCGGTGACCGGCACATCATAGGCCGCTGCAGGGTAACAGAGCTCAAGATCACGGGGAACAAGTCCCAGGGGAGAAGTCATGATCAACTCGTGAGCCCGTCGTGCGATGGCCTGGCTGAACTTGCGGTGGGACTGGGAGAGGCTGTAGGGTTTTTTCGCTGAGCAGGGGATCAGAACCGCAACGTCTGCAACCGGTGGGATATATCGCTCAACCAGCCGGTCGGCAAACCGCCTGACTTCCATTCGGTGGATGCTGTCTCCGGATGTCGCAAGGAACGGACTGGAGCGTGAAACCGGACTATTCTGCTCCATCCGATCTGACTTCTCGATATGTCGCATGATCGAGACAAGTTCGGGTCTTGTCCTGCATCTGCCATCAAGAAACTCACGGAATGTTCCGTCACGGATCCGACGTCCGATTCTGGCCAGTTCCTGATCCAGTGCAATCCGGTTATGCAGAAGGAGATCGCCGCTCAGGCATCCCTGGCAGGAACAGAGGCCTTCCTCCATCACTTTTTCCGGATACTGCCCATCAGGGAGACAGAATTTTCCCTGTGTCGTCGCCAGGTCGGTTGCGATATAGTCAAAGAGGTCAAAACCGGCATGAACAAGAATGGCTGCATTTTCCGGCAATGCTGCACCGGGGAGATACCAGCAGGTGTCCGGCGGTGTGGAGGCTTTCAGTTGATCCAGGAACTGGCAGAAGTCACGGGGACGGGAGAGCAGAGCATGCCAGTTCGGGGTGATGACCGTATCTCCTGACTGGATATCGGCTGGTGCATGAATATGAAGCGGGATTGGTTGTTCTCCGTCGCGAACAAGGAATCGGGACACAAACTCCGGATCCTCGATTGGCGGGATGTTCGTTCCGCTCCGGGTGTTCAGGGCAGGAAAAAGCCGGGTGGTATCAGTAGCAGATGGGAAGTGGAGAACAGTATCGTCAACGGTCAGGCGGCCATACCGGGCGGTCCCGTCACGGCTGAGGATCTCAACTCCCTTCATCCTGCACCTCCACGGTGGGGAGAATCTGGCTTATCAGTTCTTTCCAGACCGGACGACACCTGATGGTGAAATGAGAGTCCGGGTTTGTTTCCATGAGTCGGGCAATACCAATACAACCGGTTTTAATCATCTCCTCGTCAAAATCAGGGATCTCACTCTGCCCGATAGGGAATGTTTCGGTCAGTTCAGCTGGGAAGGGGCCGAATGGAGGCTTGAAGTAAAACACGGAATCATATCCTTCGGTCTGTTTCTTCTTGATATGCCGGCTGAAGCTGATGAGGGTCCGCTCTCCGGCAGTCAGTCGCCCGACCATCTGATGATACCGCAGTACCTCGGTCCGCTTGCAGCTCTCATCGCCCCGGTAAAAGAACCGGCGTTTTGTCTCCCGGTCAAGGGCGGTAAGTTCTTCATTATACCCAAGCAGGGCACGGTATCCCCGGAGCAGGGCAGGATGGGATCGACATCGCTCATCCACCAGTTCCCAGAGCACCCCGTCACGGATTGCCTGCCTGACCCGGTTGATCTCGGCAAGGGAGACCCGCAGATTATGCATGGCAAGGAGTCGTTCCCGATCAGGTGATTCGTTCAGTTCCTTTGCCGTATGGCCGACGCAGACCGGACAGGGACAGGGGAGGTAGGAGAGTTCATTCAGGTGATAACTCCCATGGGTAGTCATGTACCGTCCGTCCTTGGCATAGAGGGCATAGGCTGCAGAATCAAAGAGATCACACCCCATCGCAACCGCCAGGGCAAACATGGACGGATGACCTGCTCCAAAGAGATGGACACAGACGGCTGGTGAAAGACCCCGTTTTGCTGCCATCACGACTTTTACGAGTTCTGCATACCGGTAGGCTTCCATGAGGGGGACGACGGCACCGATGGGACAGAACCGAAACCCTGCTTCTGATAGTTTCCTTCCGGTTTCTTCACGAAGGTCAGGAAACAGACCGCCCTGAACCGGTCCTGCAAGGGTATGGTGCTCATGGTCTGCGATATCTTTTGCCTCCATGATCCGGTCCATAGTAACTGAGAGTTCCTGTTCCACCTGGTCCCGGGGAGAGTCCGGATGAGTCGGAATATCGAGTGGGACGATGATGTCGGATTTTATTGCCTGCTGGAATGCAAGGGTCTGGGCATTGGTAATCTCAACTTCGCCATACACCGAGAGCTGAAATGACCCAGAGTCGGTCATGATGACGCCGTCAAAATCCAGGGTCTTTGCAAGACCATCAGTAAGAGCACGCTCACGATACTCTTCAGACCGGGAGAAGATGTACGCATTGGTGATGACCGCTTCAACACCCATCTCCTGCATCTCTTTTGGGGTTATCAGGTTCAGGTGCGGGTTGATAACCGGAAGCAGGGTCGGGGTTTTGACTGTCTTGCCTTGTCCGGAGAGTTTTCCGATTCGTCCGGCTATGTCTTTTTCTAAAATTTCAAAGGAGAGGGTCATATATGAAAATTGTTTGACATTATTGTTGGTCTCCAGATGATGCTCACGATCGCCAGGGTTCTGTGGTATTGGTTATCTAAACGATCAGGTACGTATTATTTGTAAGGGTTCACTGATTGGTTTTTCGTATAGGAGTGGGGAGTAGGATAAACTCATTCGGAAATAATTCATAACCTCAAACCAATTAATCTTCCAATTCCCTTGATTTCTTTGTTTGAAACCATTGATATTGCATCAGCCAGGAAATGAGTATGAAATTACCTGTTGTATCGGGTGAGTAAATGATCAAAGTTTTTCAGGATTTATATTTCTAGCAGATTGGATTATACTTGCGTAAACGAGATTTTAGGCATAAAACCCGATTTATTTTCTCTCAAAATATTATTATTACCCATTTCTCTTTGAGGCTGCCAAAACTGATATCCAAAGTCCGCATAAATAGTAGTTAGGGATGAATAGAAAACCGGTATTCCGAATAGGAACCGATGACTTTAAAGAACTCATCGATGAAGGAGGATATTTCGTAGACAAATCTCTGCTTATCCGTGAAGTAATTGATGGGAATAAAGTTGTACTCCTTCCCCGTCCTCGTCGGTTTGGCAAAACCCTCAACATGACCATGCTCAGATACTTCTTTGAAAAGACAGAGAACGACCAAAATTACCTTTTTGAAGGATTAGCCATATCAAATTATCCTGAATACCAGAAGCACCAGGGACAATACCCGGTAATATTCATCAGTCTGAAGGATGTCAAGGGTGCATCCTGGATTGAAAGTAGAAAACGACTGGTTGAAAAAATCGGGGAACTTCTAGTACAGTTCAAATATATCGAACCGACGCTGAATCCAATCTATCTGGACGGGTTTTTATCTATCCTCTCTGGAAACCCCGATGATGCTTCAATGAAAGCCAGTCTTAAAAACCTTATTATATGGCTTTACAATTATCATCAGAAACCCGTCATTGTCCTGATTGACGAATATGACAGCCCTATGATCGAAGCATGGACACATGGCTATTATCATGAGATGACGGAGTTCATGCGGTCATGGCTTGGCGGTGGACTCAAACATGAGAATGCTCATGCCCTTTACCGGGCAGTCATCACAGGGATTCTTCGGATTGCAAAAGAATCAATATTTTCTGACCTCAATAATCTCAAAGTTATCTCCACTCTTCAGTCCCACAAGGTATCTCAGATGTTCGGATTTACCGAACATGACATCGATACAATCCTGTCCGATTTCTCGA
>CAZEWE010000044.1:0-17542 GCA_964515765.1 uncultured Methanospirillum sp.
AACCGTCAGCACGACCGGTAATACTGATATTCCTGACATTTCTCTTCATCACCGGGATATATGGGATGAGGGGCAACCGCAGGAGGTTTTTACTCTCATGCATCCTGGCCCTGATTGCCATTGAGACATTCTGGGTGTCAGTCTGGCCGGCTGCATCATCTCTCTTTCTGCCTGCAGAGTTTTTCCTGCTCCTCTTCCTGGGTCATCAGGCAGGATACCTGTTTCAGGAACTGATCACCTCCGAAGGCGGGATAATGGATATCATAAGTGGAACAACTGCTCTGCTCATGACCGGAGGGATCATGCTGGGCACCAGTCTGCACCTCTCCGGATGGATAAGCAGAACTGCGGTGTATGATCCCGCTCTCCTTCACAGTTCCTTTGCGAAAGCAATACCAGAGGGTGTACTCCTCCTCATTCGGGGTGGAGAGAGTTCATTTGGCTCATCCCCTCTCACAACGGTCCTGCTCATGACTGGGTCCGTGTGCGGATTTTTACTCCTGGCACTTTCTGCAGGGAAAATTGCAGGGTATTGTGGAAAAAACAGGGGATAAATTATCCTTCCAGATGAAGGATCCCGGAGAAAACAGTATCTGCCGGACCTTTCATGAAGGTTCCATTGTTTATGGTGATTGTCAGAGGTCCGCCGATAGTCTCCACTTCGACAACCGGGCCTGTTTTTGATAACCGGTGAGCGATGGCAGCTGAGGCGGTGGCCCCGGTCCCACAGGACAGGGTCTCCCCTTCGACGCCGCGTTCAAATGTCCGGATCTGAATCGAGTTTTCTCCGGTAATCGCAACAAAATTCACGTTTGTCCCGGAAGGGAAGTGCTGGCTGTGTCTGATTGGGGGAGCCATCTTCATGATGTCAACCGTGTCAAGATCCCTGACAAAGATGACCGCATGTGGGACACCGGTATTAACGGCAAACACTTCGTACCCGTTGATTATCTCGTGAAAGTCACCTTTCCCCTTGGCCGGTATGCCCGGACAATCATATATGGGGGGGGTCATCTCCACTTCTGCCATAAAGTCCCCGTCTTCATCATACTCCATCCTGACCATGACCGGCCCGGCAAGGGTCTGGATGGTACAGGGACTCTTCACATATCCTGCGTCAAAGGCATATTTAGCCAGGCACCGGATACCGTTCCCGCACATCTCTGCCTCGCTCTCATCAGGCTGTAAGAGGCGCATCCTGATACCATCGTCGGATTTCAGGAGAAACAGAACACCATCCCCGCCAATCCCGAACTTCCTGTCACAGTACACTGCAGCAAAATGTGCTTTCATGTCATCCGGAATCTTTTCACCCGCGTACTCGTCGATCAGGATAAAGTCATTCCCGTTTCCGTGGAGTTTGACAAATGGTATTTCCATGTATATCAGTTATGCAATTCCCCATTTATCCAGTGCCCGTTTCAGCTCGGGATGATCCTCTGCATACGTTGCTGGAGAAATCCCGGCAACGGCGGCATCTACTGCCTGTCGCATTGCGGTAGCTCCTGCCCGTGTCCCATCAGGATGGCCGTGAATTCCGCCGCCTGCCTGGAGAATGATGTCCCGCCCGAGCATGCTGACTTCTTTATGGACTCCTCCCGGATGGAGCCCGCCTGAGGCAACCGGGAATGTTGGTTTGAGATCAAAGAACGGTTCGGTCAGGGAGAGGTTATCACCGCGCAACTCTGTGACATCATGTTCCATCTTTCCTGATACAGTGCCGGTGTGCAGCTGATCCCCGCCAAGCATTCTGACCAGGCGGCATAATGGTCGCATTGCGATCCCGTGTTCAGGATTTCTCGTAATTGCTGCATGCATAGTCCGGTGAACATGAATGGGGAGATTAAGGCCCGGTTCTTCTGCAACTGCCCTGACGGCATCAAACCCACACACGATGACATCTATCATGAGCATGTTTGCACCCATCCTCGCTGCTTCACGTGCCCGCTGGACGATCTTATCACCTGCAGATGAGATGTTCACGGCATAGAGGACATTCCGACCGGTCTCACTTTTTACTCTGTCAAGTTGTTCCATGATAAGGGGAAGCCGTTCACCAAGAGGGCAGAATGTCTGATCAGTGAGGGTTTCATCGTCCTTGATAAGGTCCACACCCCCGGCAGCTGCCTCATATGCAACAGCAGCGGTATCTTTCGGGTTCAGGCCGACCTTTGGTTTGATAATGGTCCCCACATGGGGTCTGTCCATGGTGCCGGCTAGTTTCCTGATCCCTTCGATCCCAAATTTCGGCCCCTTGAAGGGGACAATGTCACGGGAAAACTCGACATCCACCAGCCGGACTGCTGCTATCCGGGAGAGGCCAAAGAGGTTGCCTGCAAGAACCGAGAGATACTGGGGGATATTTCCCGGTTCAAAGATCTCGCTTGGGTATCGGATTGTACAGGTATATCCGGCTCCGCTTGGATGAATATCCCCGACTACTCCATCCAGGTAATGGACATAGTTTTGCCGTGTGGATATGTCGGTCCAGGTTCCGGTCGTCTGTTCTTCTGCAATCGCCTGTGCAGCCCATTCAGGACTGACTCCTTCTCGTGGTCTAAAATAATAAGTTGCAATAACGTCTGTCATGTTATTCTTCCTCGCAATAGGGAAGTTCCGAACTCATGTCTTCGCTATCCCAGTGAAGTTGTTCTTTAATGACAGTATATGCCATCTCCGGGGGATATACTCCGGCCTCGGTAATGATGAGGTCTACATAATCGGCTGGTGTAATGTCAAAGGTTGGGTTTCTCACGGTAACGTTCGACAGTTCCTTTCTCATTTCAGCGGAAAGAATCTCATCCGGTGTTCGCTCTTCAATCAGAATCCTTTCTCCAAGAATCGTACAGGGGGCAAACTTGTATGTCTCGGCTGCAACCAGGA
The DNA here is from genome assembly GCA_964515765.1 of uncultured Methanospirillum sp. Lineage (GTDB taxonomy): Archaea > Halobacteriota > Methanomicrobia > Methanomicrobiales > Methanospirillaceae > Methanospirillum. Next base: position 2,884 of record CAZEWE010000044.1, read on the forward strand.
AACTCACCCGGGCTTCATGAGCAGCTAACGCTATCTGTGAGGTTCCTATCTTGTTTATGACCGAACCATTGACGGTGATTGCATCTGCCCCGGTAATGCAGATATCCACCTCTTTCATAAAATATCTGGCTGCAGAATCAACGATGAAATTTGTCTTTATGCCTGCGTCTGACAAGGTTTTTGCGGTGATATGTCCCTGGTTCCGGGGCCTGACCTCGGTTGCATAGACTTCTATATTCATGCCCTGCTGGTGGGCCTTCAGGATACAGGCAAGCGCAGCTTCAGAGTTGCAATGGGTCAGGACTACATCTCCATCCCTGATATGTCTGGCTCCGATGGTCCCAATCCGTGATACTGCCTCTTCAGAACGTTTCACAAATGCAAGGGCACGTTCCTCAAGATTGTGCTTTGCGGTCAGAAGATCAGATTCATTTTTAAGAGGCTTCATGACCAGGTTCACAGCATTTGGAAGTGACACTGCAGTTGGACGTGTCGATACGAGAATATCTGCAGCTCTATGCATCTTCTGGCAATAATGGGTGAGATCTGCGCATTCTCCTTCCATGGAATGGTCATAGAGGGCTCTGGCAGCAGTCCTGGCAATTCTGCCTGCCCCCCTTATCTCCATGGATCTGATCTTTTCGGCAGTCTCCTCAAGCGTCATATCTCTTGTTATCTTTTCTCATGAGAATAATCCTTGGTTTTTGCAGAGTTCATAAATCTGTCAAAGGGTATTATCTGTTCTCATTCTGTATTATCTGATAGAGCCTTCATGCAAGTTGCTGTTGTGTTTGATAGTGCCGGGACCTTGCTGCGAACGTACCGGATTGCAAAGGATGTCCGAACCGGTGAACTGCTCGTAGACATCGAGACCACCATGCTTACCTTTGCAGATCCTGACCGGGTGTTATGTGTTTTGCATGGTCATTCACGGGATTTTATGAAGGCATCTCCTGACCTCCTGGTTTCAGATTTCCTGCAGGATCATCACATCGCATTCGGGATATCCTGTACCAGAAAGGTTATTGAAAAAGAGACTGTCAAAGCCATCCTGCATGAAGACCGACTTGCAACACTCGGGGATATGCAGGAGTGTATGCGGATCATCTGGTCTGAAATTAAGGAACAGGAGATTGTCGCATTAAATAACGGACTTATTGTTCATACAGGTCATAAGATCATCGAATTTTGTGTGACCGCAGGTGGAACTCCGTTTCCTGGTGCACAGGCGACTATCAGTACTCTTCATCACCGGGGAGTATTCACTTACATTGCATCTGGTGACCGGGAGGCAAAGCTGGAACGTATGGCAGACTATCTGGGCATCCCCCGGGACCGTGTGTTCGGGGTGGCAACTCCGGCGATAAAAGAGAGAATTGTCCGTGATTTGAAGCAACAGTATGATATTGTGATGATGGTAGGTGATTCTATCAATGATCTGAAAGCAATGCGTGCTGCAGACATTGCAATTTTAAGCGATCAACAGCTCTCTTCTAAACCCCATGAACTGATCTCCGAGGCAGATTACCGCATCTGTGACCTTCGGATGGTTCCGGACATTGTGAATGAAGTTCTGGAAAAGTCGTAATATCACAGGCAATTTGCCGATCGTGAAAATTCACATGCAGAAATAAAGATGTAATACGCATCAGTGCTAACCATACCTTACGAAAGGTGTTTGCAAGATGAGACCCCTGATCACGGTTGATAACCTTACTATGGCCTTCGACGGAAAGGAGGTCCTAAAGAATATATCCTTTACTCTTGAGGAAGGAGAAATACTCGGTGTCATCGGCAGGAGCGGTGCTGGTAAAACGGTGCTGATGCACCTGCTCCGTGGTGTGGACCAGCCTCCGACCTCAGGGAACATAATCTATCATATGGCTCTTTGTGAATCCTGCGAGTATGTCGCGATACAGAGCCAGGCAGGAAAGCCATGTCCGGTGTGTGGCGGGGCAATGGCTTCCCGGGATATTGATTTCTGGGATCCCGAAAATGAAGCGCTGAAACGGCGGGTCATGAAACGAAATGCGATCATGTTCCAGCGGACTTTTGCTCTGTACGGGAATGACCGGGTCATCGATAATGTTCTCCGCGCTCTGGATGATATCGGATATCCGCCTGGAAAAGCGGTAGGACGTGCAGCAGACCTTATTGATCAGGTCCATCTTTCTCACCGGATGATGCATATCGCACGCGATCTCTCCGGGGGAGAAAAACAGCGGGTTGTGCTGGCACGGCAACTTGCAAAAGAGCCGTTCTGCCTCTTTGCCGACGAGCCAACCGGAACCCTTGATCCCCGGACGGCAAACCTTGTTCACAATATGCTTGAGGAGGCAGCAAAAAGCACCGGCATGTCCATGGTCGTGACGTCACACTTCACGCAGATTCTTGAGGATGTGGTGACCAGGGCGATCCTCCTTGAAAATGGATCTATAAAGAAGATCGGAACACCTGATGAGGTAATCTCCGTTTTCATGGAAGGGTTTTCAGATCTTGAAAAGTTCTGTGACATTGAACTGGGCAAGGAGATCTTAAAGGCACGGGAACTTTCCAAGCGGTATATATCCGTTGATCGGGGTCTTATCAAGGCTGTTGATCAGGTCCAGTTTGAAGTGTTTCACAAGGAGATCTTTGGTATTATTGGCACATCCGGTGCCGGTAAGACCACGCTTTCCAAGATGATTGCTGGTATTATTGAACCGACGGCAGGAGACCTCATTGTTCTTGTCGGGGAAGACTGGGTTGATATGACAAAACCCGGGTTTGATCTTCGTGGACGGGCAAAGCAGTACATTGGTCTTCTGCACCAGGAGTATGATCTCTTTCCCCACCGGACTATCCTTGACAATCTGACTGATGCCATCGGGCTTGAATTTCCGAAAGAACTTGCCATGCGAAAAGCGATCATCACTCTGAAGATGGCAGGATTTTCCCAGGAGAAGGCCCGTGAGGTATTGGAACGCCTTCCGTCTACCCTGAGTGAGGGAGAACGCCACCGGGTTGCTCTGGCTCAGGTTCTTATTCGTGAACCGCATATTGTTGTATTAGACGAACCAACCGGAACGATGGATCCGATTACCAAAGTCGATGTCAAGCATTCCATCATGCACGCACGGGAAGAGATGGAAGAGACCTTCATCGTGGTTTCACATGACATGGATTTTGTCAGGGACATCTGTGACCGGTGTGCCCTTATGCGGTTTGGAAAGATTGTAAAGATTGGACCGACTGCTGAGGTATTAGAAGAGATTACCGAGCAGGAACGGGAACGGATGGCTCAAGAGTAACAGGAGTGGCGATGCCCACAATCCATTTTGATGGAACGATCACTACAGTACCAGACGGATTCACAATTGATGATCTCCTGCCGAATCGCGACCGCAGTCTGAGCATTGGTATAATCAGGCCGGTCACCGTCAGTCAGGCAGAAACGAAAGAATTTCTCATAAAAACAACCGCCGGCGAAGTGGTTGTGGAAACAATGCCGGGAACTCATGCCGGGGAGATCCTGTCAGGTCTTTCCGGGATAAAATCCGGCTGGCATGATCTTCAGGTTGCAAGTTTTGGACCTTTTCCCTCTTCTTTTACTCCTTCCAGGAAACCTTCCCGATATGAACGCGGGGATCTTGCACTTGGATGCGGAGGATATGATCCGTCACGGTCATTTCTGGTATTCTGCAAAAAGACACATGCCGCAGATCATGGCGGACCGGCAGAGAACGGGATAATTGCAAAAGTCATCTCCGGTATGGGTGTTATGGATCGACTCAGGGATGCTGACCACATAGTATCCATTGAGCCGGTTATTTCATTTGCTGAATCTTCTGACGCTAGAACAACAACGGATGGCTCGGTTGTTCTCGAAGAGGGAATGCACATAGTCACCCACATCAGGATTCATGCAGAAGGAAAAAACCCTGATGGGTATGATCCGAAAACCGCAGTCAGTGTCGACCGGATGCTTCTCGCTCTCCTGAACCAGGTGTTTATTGTTGACAAACGATTGAGCACACACATCAGATGTGATATCCTGGCAGGGACTGATGTTCCGTGTGAAGCATGTTCAGGCAGACGGGAAGGGACGGTGTTAATGCGGACATCCGGGAAAAACCGTGGGTCAATCTACATCTATACCCAGGATCTTCCCCGAAGTCTAGCACATACCATCGTCGGTCATGTCGTCCATGGGATTGAAATCTGCAAAATTGCGCAGGAAGGTGACCGGCTCAGTATTGTCATCGATCCCTCCCAGGTTGACCTGGTAGGAATGCCACTTGAAAAAGCGCGGGAACGGGCAGAAGAGCTCCATCTTACCCTCACCCCTGATGTTGACGGGCCTGACCGGGTTGTCATCAGGCAGAAACCGGCTACCACTCTTGAGGTACTTGCACAGAGTTCGGTTGAGGTCGAGACCATTCCTGACAAACAGGTCATTTCGATCACGCTTGATGATGTGAATGCCCCTCGCACCTGTAAAATTTTCAGGGAGTTCTCCGGCCTGAAATATCATGCAGTCGGGAGACTTCCGATGCTCTTCTCTTTTGATGAGGTCACCCTCTTTAAAGCAAAAATTCCGAAGACGACCAATGTGATTCCTGAGAATATTCCTGTCACATCAGTTGAAGCAGGAGTACTTGCAATGACGAATGATTCCTGTAAAGGGGTCGGTATCGTCGGGGTGAGATCCGTTCCATCATCAGAGTTCGGACCGACTTCTGAACCGTTCTCCGGAACGAATATCATTGGGACCGTGCTTGACATGGAGAAGATTGCTGGTCTTGAAGAGGGAGAGGTTGTGTTTTTCAGGGAGGTCAGGGCATGAAGGGTACAATTCCGCCACTGTATGCCGGAACAGTTACGAAATATGTCTTTATTGAATCGTATAAGGCTACACCTGATGACATTGCCGCACGGGCGTACGAGGTATCTGGCAAGGTCATGATCAAGGAGACCTGCTTTGGCCTGCAGATAACCGGCGAAGAGGAAGAGGTGGAGCGGGTTATCGCACATATCAGAGCCTTTGATCCGGCCCACATCTATGTAAAGGATCGGGGTTTTCCACCAGGTGATCCCCGCCGGTGCCGGGCAAATCTCGGAGGAGCACGACCGGGGTATTTTGGACATGAATATGAGATGGGTTTTATCAGGAGAATCGCAATCGGACTTGAACAGCTGGATTCACCCTCAGAGAGGCCTGCTTGTGAATCAGAACAAAAAGAAACAGAAGGATTATCGGTGAAACGACTGATGGAACTGATCGAACAGGAGGCCTGAATGGCAGAGGTGTTTATTTATCCGGCAACCAGTCTTATCCTCTCTGATCTTGTTGCCCGGTTCGGGCATAAACCTCTGGGAACCGCTCTTTCGGTTCGGGAACGCATCCAGACAGCAGGTCTTGATTCTCCACCGCTTCAGATGACTCCTGATGATGCCAAGAAAGGGCTCCGGTGGGCTGCTGTCGAAGTGCCATCCGGCGTCAGGGGAAGAATGTCTCTTTTCGGTCCCCTGATTGACAAGGCAGAGGCAGCTATCATTGTCAGAAATCCTGATTTTGCCTTTGGGTGTATGGGATGTGCCAGAACCGATGAACTGGTGGAATTCCTTGTAAAACAAAAGAAGATCCCCATCCTTGAACTTGACTATCCGGCAGATGAGGAAGAAGGGATAATCTTTGTTCGCAGGGTCAAAGAGTTCCTCACCGGTCTTGGAGGTTCATCATGATCGAAGAGACTGTCCGTATCGCCCAGTTATCCTGCGGACCTGAGTATTCAGGGGTTCAGAAAGAGATTTACACGGCAGCAGAGGCTGTAGGGGCAGAAGTCTTCTTCCCGGACCTCTCACTTGCCGATATCCGAAGAAATTTCAGGGATTTCGGACTTGATGTCAAGTCAGGTGATCTGAAGCTTGCCATTGCCCGTGCCGTTGCCCTGGTGGAAGGTTCAGCAGAAGCAGATGCCGTCTTTATTGCATCATGTTTCAGATGTGCAGAGGCTGCGATTGTCAGAAACGAACTCCGGCGGTACATCCATGAACACTCCAAACTTCCCGTAGTGAGTTACTCCTTTACCGAACGGACAACCTCCGGAACCCTTCTTACCAGAATGGAAGCCCTGACCACGATCGCCCGTCGGCGTGCCCTTCTTGCCCGTGAGCGTCAGACCGGTCTTACCATGGGGGTAGACTCCGGGTCTTCCACAACGAAGGCTGTGATCATGCAGGATAATGAGATCATCGGAACCGGGTGGCGTCCGACAACTGAGGTGCTGGCCAGTGCCGATGATGTCATCGCCCTTGCACTGGAGGAAGCCGGGGTCAAACGGGAGGATCTTGATGCGATTGGTACAACCGGATATGGCCGGTTTCTGATAGGCGAACGTATCAAAGCAGATCTTATCCAGGAAGAGCTGACGGTGAACAGTAAAGGTGCTGTCTTCCTTGCAGACTGTCAGCATGGTCCCTCAACCGTGATTGATATCGGAGGTATGGACAATAAGGCCATATCGGTCCTTGATGGTATCCCGGGAACGTTTACCATGGGTGGTATCTGTGCCGGTGCATCCGGACGGTTCCTTGAGATGACTGCGAAACGGCTGGGAGTGGATATTACCGAGCTTGGCCCGTTAGCCATGAAGGGAATGGGCGATGATGTCCCGATGAACAGCTACTGTATCGTCTTTGGGACACAGAGTCTGGTAAACGCCCTTGCTGAAGGTCACTCAAAAGAGAATGTGGCAGCGGCTGCCTGCCATTCTGTCGCCGAACAGGTCTTTGAACAGCAACTTCAGGAGATTGATATCAAGGAACCGGTTGTCATGGTCGGAGGGACGTCACTTATTCAGGGTCTTGTCCGTGCCATGGGGAACCTGCTCCAGACTGAGATTGTTGTTCCCCATCATTCCCAGTATATCGGTTCGGTCGGAGCCGCACTATTATCTTCAGGATTTGTGGAGAAGAGCTGATTGGTATGTCGACGCTGGAGTATTTTGAGGTAGACTCAACCGAACCGGTTGGAGGACAACTCTACCGGCGGATCGCTTCAACGGTCATTACTGATCATAACCTGCTCAAAGTCCTTGAAAGAATCCGGATTTTTATCGATCCTTCGGTTCCTGTTTTTGTCGCGGTGGGTGTCACAAGAACAGTGCCCCGGACTATCACCGTGTCAGACCTTGCCGGTGTCACCTATGATGGGCAGAAGATTACTCTTTCAATTGCAGATGAGACGTTCCTTGCAGATCTTTTGCAGATCCTGTGGAAAGAGTATGGAAAAGATCAGGTCACACAGCCAGATCGGTTTACCATCGAGATTCTGACCTCCGGGGATGCAGCCTCATCCGGTATTGAGGACCTCGCAGTCGCAGACCCGACCGAGGGACTGTTCAAGGATCTCATCTACTCTATGCAGGTCATCTGTCCTGAGGGCTTTCGGGTGAAAAAGCAGAACTTTCATAATGGCAGGTTCTGGTTTGTCGCGAGTGAAAACACCCTGTCTGAAGATGTCACCCCTCTTGTTGATGAACAGTTCAGGATCATGGAGGCTGCATCATGATCCTGGTCCCGATAACCTATAAGGGCGGAGTCTTTCGTCATGACGAGATCCTGGATCTCATCGAGGATATGGGCGGGTATATCATTCAAAAACACATGATTGCCCAGGAAGTCGTCCTTCAGGCTCTTATCCCAAAGGAGGACATCGAGATTCTAAAGACGATCTCCCGTCCCCTTGCCGGAGAGGTCATTCCCGCCCCTCTTGTCGGGACAGAGATCGCCGTGGTCTCGATGTCCCTTGAGATTCATCATCTTCCTCATGCCTCATGCGATGTCGCTGAATATCTCAGGACTGCCGGTGCAAAGACCAATATGATAGGACTTGCACGCGGGTTTGGGAAACGAATCGGCATGTTATCTGATGAAGAGCGGGATATCATCAATGAGCATGATCTGGCAATTTACCTCTTTGGCAACTTTGAGACCTGCATCAAGGAGAAGATGCCGACATTCAGGCGGGGCATTCAAGTACCGCTTGTTGTCTGCGGTGGTCCGACAAAAGAAACCCTGATGAAGATAATAGATCCACCGGTTGCCGGATATATCGGTGGACTTGGCAGGTTTATGCACCGGACCAAGGAGCCTCAGGAACTGGCCCGGCTTGATGAGATCGTTGAGGAAGTCTCCCGGGTCATTGATCAGAAGCGAACCGGGATCGCAAAAGATCCCCTGTCTGTCACACCCGCCCGACTCATGGATATTATCCTTGAGAACGTGCCTGATATCCATGAAGTAACCTCGCCTATTCCGGTTGTTGTGCAGATGGATGGAACCCGGGTGAAACTTCCCTATGATCCCTATGCTGCAGAGATCAAGGAGATTGAGATTGAGGCCGGGATCAGGATTGCAGATGTCTGTGATATCCGTCCTTCACGGATGCGGGATTATATTTTACTGAAAGTAAAGCCGTTTTCAGAGACCGGAATGCTCGTTTAACTCTTCTCCCCTTTCTACCTTTAATATCAGTCCACCAGTTATTCGGCATGTCTGATTGAATATAATGGCGATTATCGATCCCAGGATTATTGAACAGATCACGCCCATTACAAATCCAGCAATTGCCCCAGTAATAACTCCAAAGATAATGAGTGGATCTAAAAGATCCTGCATGCCGATATGGGATGGAAAGCGAAGCCAAAATACTCCAACACCAAAAAGTGTGAGAAAGATTCCCGAAATCATTCCACAGAGAGCACCATAGGGTATGAGGCATTGCATGAGTGAGATGGGATACAATGACTGAATCTTTAGGACTTCCTGTGCCATACACTCATGTCTGGTTATCAGGTGATAATTATTTTTGACACCCGCACACGGAGATGATCCAGGTTCTCAAAATAGTGAAACCGGGGTGTTGCAACTGGTTGCAACCAGTTTTAGGAAGTTTTTACTCTGCTATTTTGAGATGACAACTTCTTATACGCCTCAAAGATCATGATGGATCCCTTGACCGGTTTCAGCAATTTCCAACCGGCACAGACTTGCTGATCCATCAATCGGAATGTTTTACTCTGCATGATCCATCAGGGTCAGGATTATCCGTATCAAAATCAGTCTGAACGAATTCAATAGAATTTCTTATTCAAGCCTTATCTGCAGTTTCACCCAACGATGGTGATGTCACAGGAAGACCTGTGAGCAGGATTGAAAGATCCGAACTTACGTACCCTCCTCAAAAAAATACACAGGTGAAATATATTGCAGTCATTCATGTCCTCCTACACTGAAGCTTCCTATGTTCCCTCTGTGTGGTACTCCTCCTCCCAAACGGTAATCCTGCACCCGTCCGGGTACCAGGGCCTTTCTGCACTCCCAACTTTTATCATGACAAAAGAATCTCCTGCCCATACATCATCAGATAAACCGGGCAGTGCTATCGCTGACCTGGTACAATCCGATGACCGGTTTCTGGACCAGCTGGAAGTCATGCATTATCTGAACTTTTCTGATTTTTAATCCGTAACCCTCCTCTTTCTCTCCTCCTGAATGACTATGTATGAGGATGACTATTCCAAAGAATTATGAGCGTTCATCGCCCATGCTCACATATAAGGGGTTGATGTGAAGTGAACTGGCATATATTACTGACAAGTCTGGTGCTCTTTTCCACCATATTCTGTTGTCAGGCACTCGGAGATGAGAAGCAATTTTCATCCCCTGGAATCGGATATATTGAAGTCAGGTCTGATCTGGAAGGTGCCCGGGTCTATTTTGATACCCTCTACATGGGGTATGTCTCAAACGGGAAACTGACTCTCCCGGTTGATACGACGGTTGCACCATCCTGGAAAAATGTCCGGATGGAATATAGTGACTATCTGTCCTATGCAGGGCCTTATGTCCAGACTGAGCCTGGAAAAACGATTGCATATAAGATAGATCTGAGTAGGACCTCGTATGACCGTACCGGGATGGTGCGGTTTATCAGTGAGCCTGCCGGGGCTGAATTTCTTTTAAATGATAAAAGTATGGGCACAACTCCCGATTCAGGTATTCTGATTGCATATACAGTACCACGGGGATTGTATGTCGTCAACGCGCAGAAACCCGGTGATCAGACGATAACCGATCAGCTGTACGTTGATGACAATGCCGCTACGACTTATCGGGTCGAGATGACTCCTTCACCACTGGGGGAGCTGAATGTCTATTCAAACCCTGAAGGGGGAGAGATATTTGTTGATAACCGGATGGTCGGACTGACTCCGTTACACATGAAAGACATTTCGACTGGTGAACATACGGTCATGATCAGGATGGACGGGTATCAGGACTGGATTGCCAATGTGTCCGTGCTAGGGGGGAGCCTGGGCTCTGTTGAAGCAGTCCTTGTCTCAATCCCTGAGCCTGAACCGGTGGTGACACCAGAAGTGACGGAGCCTGGAAAACAATGAGTTCGTTTCATCCTTTCATGGTGACAGGAATCTTCTCCTGTCTTCTCCTTTTTTTTCTTATTTTTCCGGTAGCAGGTGTCGCTTCTCCTGAACTGAGCGGGGATTATTATCAGGCGACCGGAACTCTGCATGTTGATGGAAGCCCGGTCGGAATGGAGGTTGCACTTGATGGCAGGGTGGCAGGACAGGTACCAGAGTCCGGGGTTTTGATCATTGATAATATCGCGGTTGGAGAGCATGCGATCATGGCTTCATTTCCGGGTTATGATAACCAGGAGGTGTGGGTGAATGTGCCTGATGGTCTCCCAGCCGAGGTCAGAATTGATCTTACCAGGCAATCGATGGGATCACTTGACATCTCGTCATCACCTCCGAATGTGCAGATCTATGTAGATGACCTGTACAAGGGTGTTACTCCTGCAGTCGTCGAAGTACAGGCAGGATCACACATGGTAATGCTGCGGCTCGCAGGGTTCCAGGACTGGTCAGCACAAACTGACGTTGCCGGGGGGGAGATCACTGCCCTGTCCGGAACTCTGGTTCCTGTTTCGGGTGCACCAGTTTCCACTCCTTCAGGGGGCCCGTCCTTTCTCGTAACGATGCTCTTCATTGTCGCCGGATGTATGGTTGCATATGGGCAGATACGCAGGAGATAAGCATTCATGGTAGATTGAATAGAAAAGTGGTGAGGAAAAATCCTATGAGAATGACAATGGAAAAATCCAATATTTTATTTTTATTCCTGGTTGCAGGATTATTTATCCTGTTCTGTCCTGCATCTGCAGAAGAATCTCCTGCTATGGCCTCGTATTACGAAGTCAGGTCTAATGTTGAGAATGCATCAGTGTATTTTAATGGCGAATATGTCGGTAACATCCAGAAAGGATCACTGCTTGTTGAGGCTGAGACGAGTAACCGTCCGGTGAATTATCAGCTGATGATTACCGCTCCCGGATATACTACATACAATGAGACACTGGTTCAGGCACCAAAGCCAGGGAAGAGTAATATTATTCGCGGCACGCTGACCGCCCTTCCCCCGGCAAAGACCGGTACCCTCTCCCTGGCAGTAAGTCCACCAGGTGGCGAGGTCATGATTGACGGGGTATCATCCGGTTTTATTGACCAGTCCGGGATTCATGTGCTCAGGGACATTACAGCCGGGTATCGCACCGTACAGATAACTATGGCAGGATACAAGGACTGGTTTGAACGTGTCTATGTTGAACCGAATATGAATACCAAGGTCAGAGTAACACTTACTCCGATTACAACCGGCTCTCTTCAGGTCTCTTCAGAACCATCATCAGCAAATGTTCTCCTGAATGGTGCCCCCGTGGGAATTACGCCGGTTACCATTCCTGATCTTCCTGCAGGACCGGTCCAGATACAACTCACGCTTCCCGGATATCAGGACTGGAATGGTGAAACCGCTGTCATGATCGGACAGACCGTTCCGGTGTTTGGAACCCTGATTCCGGTTGTTGTTGTAACTCCCGAGCCGGTGAATACCACTCCGGAAGAGACACCAATCCCTGAACCGACACAAAGCCCCCTGCTTATCGGCACCGCGATTGGCGCCCTTGCTCTCATGTGTCTTTTCGGAAAAAAGAGATAATTTCAGCCTCTTGGGCCGAATACCTTCTCACTTATTTTGTATTGTTCACCGTTCTTGTAAGAGACTACAACCTGAACTTTGTCATTTCCTGCCGTTCCCTGTATCTCTGCAATACTTCCGATATTGCTGCCAAGATCTTTGGTAACTTCTGATCCGTCAGAAAGCATGGCATGCACCTCTGCTGTTTTGACAAGGGACTGTCCGTGACCTCCCCGGAATGTGGCTGTAATAACCCGGTACACCGGATCCTTGATAACATCAACCTGAACCATGAGATTTTTTGGAGGTTGTGTCACCGGCCCATCATACTGACTGTTCGTGGATGTTACTGGTGCACTTGAAACAGTCGGGGTTGCCGTACTTATGCCAGCCCGTGTCTGCCCGACATTCTGGTTCAGGATGAGATATGAAGCTCCGTTTTTGTAAGACGCAGCGGCCTGAACACGGTCTGTTCCTTTCGAGCCGGTAAATTCAATCTCTGCACCCCGGTTTGGCGGAAGCGGCAGTTCGGTCACGATCCCATCTGATGTTGTTACCCGGACATTGATGGATTGCAGAAGTTGCTGTCCTTTTCCACCGTCAAAAACTACCGTGATGAGGTTATAGACCGGATCTTTCCGTGCTGAAACCGACACCTCAAGTTCTGCAGGTGGCTCTGTAACCGGACCGTCAAAGATGGTATATTCTGGAACCGGCTTAGAAACTGGTGTCTCTTCAGGTGTGGGAGGGACAGGAGTCGGTGTTTGGGTAATAGTGGGAGATGGTGTCGCTGATTCCTGCTGAGGGGGAGAACTGGTACACCCGGCCAGGAACATACACCCGGTCAGAACCAGGGCCATGAGGATGAGGCTCTTTTTTCCATTCATAGTATAAGAGATCCACCTGCAGGAATGAAAGTATTATCCTGCAATGATGGGCTGACCGGTAAGTATGACTTCTCTTAGAACAGATCTTTGCTCAGGCTGTTTCTATGGGCAAACCAAAAAACGGATTTGAAAATATTATCAGGGAAGTCCTTGAAAACGGGGCTGCTGAATCCGCACAGAAATGGGTTGAGGCGATACGCAAGGATTACGGACGGGCCCCGCTCATCTTTGAACGGATGTCAGAGCGGCCTGAAGTGCTCATCTCCCATCTTTTATATAAAAATTCCGTGCTCAAGACCGGAACACTCGATCCAAAGGTTGTCGAACTCATCAGCCTTGCCGTGTCTGCTGCCCTTCGGTGTAATCACTGCACTGATTATCACGTCCAGTCGGCTCTTCGCAAAGGTGCGAATCCTGATGAGATCCTTGAAGCGATCATGATTGCAGGACTGACATCCCAGTCAACCGTGCTTGCCGATGCGTACCGGACCTATTCAGATACGATTGAGGAATGTATCAGTTGCGGGATGAAGATCCCGGAGAATGTTCATAAGGATTCTGATTCCTCTTCAGGTTCGCCCTGATCTCCCCTTTTCTTCTTGCAGGAATCAGACACTTTCCCGAATTACCTATGAGGTCTTTTCGCCCGGCCCGGGTGAGACCCTCCAGAACAAGAGAATAATGTGCGGGATTTTTCCAGTGAAGGATGGCTCGCTGGATCCTTTTCTCTTCCCCTTTTGGAACATGCACCGTGTTTCCGGTCCAGGGATCAAGGCCGGTTGCATACATACAGGTTGAGGTGGTCATTGGCGTTGGGGTAAAGTCCTGGACCTGCTCGGTGTATAACCCGGTATCCCGGAGGTATTCGGCAAGGGCAATCATATCTGTCAGAGTGCAGCCGGGATGTCCGGACATAAGATATGGGATCAGGTACTGCCTCGACTTTTTTCCAACCTGATTTTTCTCAAAAAATGTTCTGAACCTGTCAAAACACTCTTGGTCAGGTTTGTTCATGATCCCAGTCACATTCTGTGTGATATGTTCCGGGGCAATCTTCATCTGCCCGGATATATGTTGTGAAATCTGCCTGAATGTGTCCTGATCTAAGGGGATGAGATCATATCGGAGTCCGGAGCCGATGTATACATGTTTTACTTTGGGGAGTTTCTCCGCTTCATCAAGCATGTCAAGATAGTCGTGAATGCCTGACCTGACCGACGGGCACCTGATGCACTCCCGGTCTGTACACGCACCGCTCTTCTCCCAGTTCTGGCAGAAGTCCCCGTACATATTTGCACTTGGTCCCCCGACATCACTGACTATACCTGAAAACCCCCGCATGTTCTGAAACGATGCAATCTCCTTCAGAATGGACTTGCGACTTCTGCTCTGAATAATTGTTCCCTGATGCATGGAAAGGGCACAAAAACTACAGTTCCCATAGCACCCCCGATGTGAAACCACTGAGAACCTGACCGGCATCAGTGCCGGAACATCTTCCTGGTATGAGGGATGCTTTTCCCGTGAATAGGGGAGATCATATATCCGGTCCATCTCGCATGTTCGTAAGGGAAGCGATGGCGGGTTCTGGATAATCACCGTCTTTGGATGTCGCTGCAATAGGGGTCTGCCGGTATGCGGATTCTGGTTTTGCGAAATGAGGGTATGAGCCAGACAAAAGTCCAGTGGATTATCACGAACCTCATTAGATGTGGGCAGGGTGCACAGGT
>CAZEWE010000045.1:0-3455 GCA_964515765.1 uncultured Methanospirillum sp.
TATTTGAATCACAAAAAGGGAGATTTGTCTGTCACTGGAACCAGCGGAGGGCGAGGAATAAACCGGACGGGGAACTTCAGCCCCCACAGCATGAAATCAGCCGGGCAGATACGAGGGAGATTCTGGCATCAAAGATAAACCAGGTCCAGGAGATCGTAGAAGAAGTAACCGGCATGGACTATGACCAGTTCACGAGATCTATTCTTCTTGCCCAGGGAGGGTTTGCCGCTTTTCTTCAGGCCGGAGCAGATGAACGGGCACCAATTCTGGAGCAGATAACAGGAACTGCCATCTATTCGAAGTTGTCACAAAAGACTCATGAGCGATATGCCGGTGAGCGTGAAAAACTTGACCAGATAACCCGGGAATGTGATCTCATAGCCGTCCTCTCTCCCGAAGAAAAGGAAAATATAGAGCAGCAGATAGAGGAACTCCGGAAGGCTGCGACAGGTAAGGATGGGGAGATTGCACAAACCACTGAAGCAATCCGGTGGATAGAGACAGTTGAAAAACTCCGGTGCGAGATAGAAGGTCTTGAAACTGATGCAAACCACCTTGGAGAGAAAAAGGCTGCATTTGAACCTTCCAGGCAGACTCTTCTTGCAGCACAGAAAGCAGCATCATTCCAGGGATTATATGCTCCACTTCAGCTGAAACGGGAGACGCTCCAAAAGGATACCGGGCAGCATGAACAGACTTCCCGAATGAGAGACTCCCTCCGGACTACCCTTCCGGACATTGAGAATTCGGTACTTATTGCAAAGAACTCAATGGAACTGGCGGAACGGGAACGGGATGAAGGAAACAGACTCATTCAGAGTATCCGAATCCTCGATAAGCAGATCAGAGAGAAGGAGTCAGATGTTCACAAAGAGAAAGAAGAGTTAAAGGGACTACAGGACCTTCTGGCAGGGTATAAAAGTGAGCAGGAACTGGCAGAGAAGAAACAACAGGTTATTTTAAAAGAAAAAAGTGATGCTGCCAGGTATATTGAACAAAACGCCAGGGATGCAGTCATACGGGAGTTGTACTCAGGAGTTGAGCAGAAGACACACCAGATACAGGATGAGATCAAAACTATCGGGAAGCGAAAAGAAGACTGCACGGAGCAGAAGAAACAGGTTCAGAAAGCAGGGCAGGAACTGACTGATCTCAGGAAGGAGCGGGAGAAGAAGCAAAAAGCATTGCAGGAACTTGAAGAGCAGCAAAAAACCCGTGACGGAGAGCTTAAAAACCTTCTTTCCGGCTTTACCATTGGAGATCTACGACAGAGTCGTGATGGGAAAAAGGTCAGAATTGAACACCTGATCCGCCTGAATGAGATATTAAATGGAAAAAGAGAGATATCAGCAAAAAAGGAAGCACTGACTCTGAAACGGGATGACCTCATTCATTACCTGCAGACATCCGGATATGACAAAGAACGCAGAGAATCAGATCTCAAACATCATGAAGAGCTTCTTGCAACAAAACGGACAGCCGCATTCCTTGCTGCGAAAGTCAGAGATCTGACCGAAGAGAGAAGTCAGCTCACAGACGGGGAGCCCTGTCCACTCTGTGGCTCCGTTCATCATCCGTTTGTAACAGAACATGAGATAAAGCCTGACGATATCATCAGTGATTTCGTCGAAGAAGAGAAAATAATCAAGGATCTCACCAGGCACCTGACCACCCTTACGGCAACAACTGCTGAAAAAGAAGGTGAACTCAGAAGATGCACCGATGATATCACCGACTGTGAAGCGAAACTGAATGAACTGGACCAGGCATGGAGAGAAGGTGCAAAAGCCCAGGGCATACACCCTGAAACCGATGGGCCAACCCTTGATACCCATATAAAATCCGCTACATCAGAACTTGGGGCTTTCGAGACAACACTTCGTACTGCGGAACAATATGACGAGCAGATAAAAAACGCAACGCCCCTTATTGCTGCAGGCCGGGACCAGCTGACTGCTCTTGATAAAGATTGCAGGGAGAAGGCGTTTGAGATTACATCAGGTGAACGCAGAATCGGAGAGATACAGGACCTGATTGCTGCCAGTGAAGAGAAGATTACTACCTTTTTTCTTGAACTCCAGCCAACCCTTACCGATCTCGGGTGTTCCATAAACCGGGAGACCAACATATCAGCACTCCTGCTTACCTTGAAGAACCGACAGAAAAGATTTCAGGAACAGGAAGACCGGATGAAGACCTGTGAAGTCGGACTTCAGGAATTACAAGCAAAAATCAGCGGTCACATAGGAAGGATATCTGAAAAGACCAATGAGACGGCCAGAAAGAATGAAGCAATAATGGCGAAGGATATCAGTCTGCAGGCCCTGAAAAACGAGCGAAACAATAAATTTGGAGAGAAGGATACAGAGAGTGAAGAAAAACGCCTGACCGAAGCGGTTAAGAAAGCCAGCGAGATCTTCGAGAGCAGACAGAAGGAGAAGAATGACATCCTTACCCAAATCCAGTCTTTCGAAAGCCTTCTTTCAGACCTTGAGAAACGAATTTCAGGAGCTCACCATGACATCCATTCATGTCTTGAAGAATTTTTAACTCGCATCCGGGAGGCAGGGTTTGCAGACGAAGAAGCATATAAAGCAGCCCTGATGAAGCAGGAAGAGATTCTCCAGCTTGAAAAGGTATGGGAAGATATCAGAACCGAAGAGACCAGGATCGGTGAGCGGAGAACTTCTACAGAAACCAGGTATGAGATAGAACAAAAGAAAAACCTCACGACAAAACCAGTTTTGGACCTGAAAGCAGAACTTGAGGCTTTTCAAAACCAAAAAAATCAATTTATTGCCGACATTGGGAAAAACCAGGAAAAACTTAATCGGCATGAAGAGATGGTGAGGGAGCAGAGTGAGAAGATTGCCATCCGGGATACCCAGCAGCGTGAGGTGGATAAATGGCATCGGCTCTATGACCTTATCGGCTCAGCGGATGGGAAAAAATTCAGGGTATTTGCCCAGGGACTCACCTTCTGCATCCTTCTCAGCCATGCAAACCAGCATTTAAAACGGATGACCGACCGGTACATCCTCATACAGGACAAGGAACTTCCCCTTGATATGCAGGTCATCGATACCTGGCAGGGCGGTGTGGTCAGATCAGTAAAGAACCTCTCCGGCGGGGAGATATTCATGGTCAGCCTTGCACTGGCCCTTGGTCTCTCACATATGGCAAGTCAGAATGTCAGGGTTGATTCACTCTTCCTTGATGAGGGATTTGGAACACTTGATGATGACGCTCTTGAAACCGCTCTTTCTACGCTATCCGGTCTTGAGCAGGAGGGAAAACTCATCGGAGTGATCTCTCACGTATCAGCACTGAAAGAGAGAATCCCGGTTCGGATATCCATAGAGAAAGGGACAAACGGGAGGAGTGAAATCCTTCTTCCCTATGTCTTCTGACTGACTGAAACCTTTATCTTTGTTGATTTCCATCTCCATGTATGG
>CAZEWE010000045.1:3555-17525 GCA_964515765.1 uncultured Methanospirillum sp.
GGATATCAGACCGAGGATCTGATTCCGGATTATTTTATCCTATTTTCATACGTGTTATAAATCATTGATACTTTTACGCCGTTCTACCGGATATTGCAGCATATGATAATACGGCCCGATCATTCTTCTCAAGAGGTATGAATAGTACATTTTTTGTGTTACAAACGAAGATAGATGATCATGAAATGGCATGAACACTGCCACTATATGGAGCTCCCCCGTGAATACCCGGTTACGGAACTTGCCAGATTTCATGGACATCTGGGCCCGTTTATTGTTCTTGGATACCGGATGGGGAGATATGCGTTACAAAAACTTGGTGACAATCCCTTTGCAATAAAGGCCAGTGTGTATTGTTCAGGTATTACTCCACAGTCATGCCTTGCTGATGGCATTCAGCTTGGAAGCGGGTGTACCCTTGGAAAAGGGAATATCGAGATAGTAAAATCTGATGTTGTGTACAGCGAGTTCTCATCTGACGGTGCAAAAATCCGTCTGAAACCACTTGGATTAAAACAGTTGCCCCAGGATACACCGGATTATGAGCTTGAGATTGAGAAATATGCTGCTGACCTGTATACCCTCCCTGATGACCAGCTCTTCTCAGTTGAGGTCCTCTCATGACCTGTGGCAAAGACCATATCATTCAGTTAGAGAAGGTCTGGACGACCTATGAAGGCGCAGACCTGCCAGTCATTAAAGATGTCACGCTCGGCATAAAGCCAGGTGAGTTTGTTGTAATAGGCGGGCCGAACGGGGCGGGAAAGACTACCCTGTTAGAGACAATAGCCGGACTGCTTCCGGTGGTCGATGGCACTGTTCAGGTATGCGGGCATGACGTCATGAAGGACGGGTGTGCGGCACGAAAGAAGATAGGCTATGTCATCCAGAATTTTGATTTCCACCCGTACACTCCGTTCACTGTTGAGGAAGTTGTTCTCATGGGGCGGTTTGGAAAGATCGGATGGCTGAAACGACATTCCAGCAGGGACATGGACAAGGTCACGTCGGCCATTCACCAGCTGGGCCTTACCCTTATGCAGAAGAACCAGATCGGAAAACTCTCCGGAGGTCAGCAGCAAAAGGTGCTCATTGCACAAAACCTTGCAAAAGAACCGGAAGTCCTCCTGCTTGACGAGCCGTTCAGCAACCTTGATATGATAACCAGGGAAGAGGTCAGCAGACTTCTTTGCCAGATAGCCGATGCAGGCATTCCGGTCCTTATCGTCTCCCATGCGTTTGATGCCCTGCCTGACCGGGACATCAGGGTCGTTGTCATGCAGCATGGGGAGATCATCCTCAATCAGCTCTCGCATCCATCTGAAGTTGGTAACCTGGTTCGAACTGCCTCGGTGGCAGCCTGATGCTGGAATTTCTTATCCCAAATAATGTCATGTGCCATGCAGTGGAGGCGATGCTCTTTGCCTCCCTGGGCTGTGCTCTTTTGAGTGTTCTGATCACCCAGATGAACATCTCATCCATCGGGTTTACCATGTCCCACGCTGCTTTTGCCGGTGGATCGGTCGGGGCGTTCTTCGGGTACGCCGTTCTTCCCTCGGCGGTTATCGTGAGCATCCTGACCGCTTTTCTGATGGGACCCTTAAGCGACCGGACCAGGATGCATACCGATACGACCCTCGGGGTGCTCTTTGGGACCATGATGGCAGTAGCGATATTCTTCATTGCACTCATGCAGGGGACGGGTAAAGGATTTGATGCAAGTTCACTCCTGTACGGGAATGTCATCTCCCTGTACCGGGAGGAGATCTATGCCCTGGCAGTGATGAGTGCTCTCATCATCATCTTCCTGGTGATCTTTTACAAAGAGATTACCGCAATAGTGTTTCACAAACGTCTTGCTGAGATTGCCGGCATACGGGTAAAACCGGTGTACTATGGGATTCTGTTTCTGATCTCAGTCATGGTTGCGCTGAGTATCCCTATCGTCGGTGGACTGCTTTTATATGTCTGGCTGGTAACTCCTGCAGCGATTGCCTACCAGTTCTGCAATACCATGCGGAATATGTTCATTATGGCACCGGTTATTGCTGTTATTGTCAGTGTGGCAGGAGCTATATGGGGAATTATGTACTCCCTTCCGGTCGGTCCTCTGACCGCAGTGATATTTAGCGGTCTGTTTATTGGTGCAGTAGCAGTATCACCTAAGAGAAAGGTAGTGTTTCACAATCATTAATACGAAAAGTGAAGAAGTAATAATTATGAAGCATTCAGGATTATTACTTATTCTGGGCATCATCATTGCTCTTATTCCGGGGGCAATGGCCCTGAACGTTGTAACAACGACCAGTGTCCTCTGGGATCCGGTGCAGGAGATTGGTGGGGAGGATGTGAATGTCGTATACATCGCTGACCCGACAGTCTGCCCACACCTGCAGGGAGATATTCTGCCAGGCTTGATTCAGAAGAATGCAGAGAATCTTGAAAAGGCAGACCTGTTTTTAGCTCATAACGCAAGCATGGATGTTGCCACCATGCAGGCAATTGAAAAGTTCCGTGATTCCAATGGATATGGAAAGACCACCTGGAAGGTGTTAAAACCCGACACTGTCTGGAATACCCCGGAAACCGCTGTTGATCTTGCCGATACAGTCCTTGGATGGCTGAAAGCGGCAGATGCAACCAAAGCCAACGCATTTGATGAACGTGCACAAGCATACAAAGAAAAAATTATGGCGGCTGGAAACCTGACCGATGAAGAGAAGGGTCTGCTTGCGAAGAAGTATGCAGTTGCTATTGCCTGGCAGAAAGATTCGGTTGAAAACTGGCTTGGTATAAACGTCATTGATGTGTTTGCTCCGGAGTTTGCACTCGGCGGAAACAAGACCCCTGCAAAGATTGTTGATGCCTTAAAAGCTGATCCCCAGAAACTCTATGCACTTGATCTCCTGCCAGGTGGCGGAAAGATCTATGTCATTGAGAACATGCAGTCAGGGGAGATGGCAAAAGGAATTGCAGAAGCACTTGAAGATATGGCAATTTATGCAAACCGCGTTATATTTACCAACTTCCCGAAATCAGTCGAAGGCGTAGACTCGATTCCGGATGTGCTGACATATAACAAGAACCTGGTTCTTCAGTAATCCCTTTTTTTCTCCGGAAACTATTGAGGAGTTTTCATATAGGTTGTTACCAAATAGTGTATAGTACTACGAGGATGATCTCCGAGGCGGGAGTACATCAGAGAACCAGTATCAACCGATCCATCATTTGCCCCATCAACAATATCACAACACCCCGGACAGGCTCTGTAAGGCCTGCAGGTCATCACATACCCGCCTCAAAAAAGGGGATTTCCCATCAGCATGCCTATTCTGTATTTTGCCTATCTTTTTTAAAACCCTGGACAATGCCGGTCCCACCAAGCACCATAAGATACACGGCAACACCCAGAAGAATGATGGTAGAGCCTGATGGAATGTCAAAGATCCAGGAGAGGAATATCCCGCTTGTGGTCAGTATCATGCTTATTATCGTAGCCCTGACCATCATTCCCTTCAGAGATCTTGAAAGGGGTCGGGCGATCGCTGCCGGGAGAGTCAGAAGAGCAATAACAAGAATGATACCGACCACCTGGATTAATACGACCACGGATATGGCAATAAGGATCAGAACCAGGAGATGAAGACCACGGGTCGGCAGGTTTGAGATTGCAGCGTATTCAGGGTCAAATGCCAGAGCCTGTAATACCGGGTAGAAGATGCAGAAGAGGAGGACAATACCCACTGCCAGCAGAGCGATCATCATCAGGTGTTCTGGTGCAACCAGGAGAATATTGCCAAAGAGATAACTGAAGAGGTCAGGAGTATACCCAGGGGTAAGCGAGAGACAGAGAATACCAAAGGCCATCCCACCGGCCCAGAACGCACCAATAAGTGTGTCAATGTGCTCTTTCGCCCGTTCAAGGAGCCCCCAGATAAGAGTGGCGATCCCAAGGGTAAACCAGAAGGCACCGGCAAGCGGATCAATACCCAGAAGATATCCAAGACCTATCCCCCCGAATGCTGCGTGGGATATTCCCCCGGCGACCGAGATCATATGCTTGACATAGACATAGCTCCCGATGATGCCACAGATGACTGATGCCATGAGCCCGGCCAGAAGAGCGGACCTGAAAAATTCAAACCCGAGTGCTTCTATCATGAATGATCTCCATGCCGCTCCAAAACCCGGTGCGGGATATCTCCATGGGTGATGATGTCAACCGGACATCCATAGGTTCGGGAGATCATCTCCGGAGTCACCTGATCACTCTCATGCATGTATAAACGACGGTTCAGACAGGCAACCCGGTTTACATGACGGGAGACCACCCCGATATCATGAGTTATCATAACTATGGTGATCTCCTTTGACAATGATGAGAGAAGTTCATAAAAGTGCTCTTCTGTTGGCGTATCCACGTAGACCGTCGGTTCATCAAGAATGAGGATATCAGGGTTCCCGGCAAGAGCACGTGCAATCAGGGCCCGCTGCCGCTCTCCTCCGGAAAGTTCTCTCACCGGACGACCACCAAGAGACTCAGCAGATATCCGGGATAAGGCATAGTTTGCAGCGGTATGATCCTCATGCGTATATCTCCGGATGAAACCGTTCTTTCTCCCCATCCTGCCGGTCAGGACCATCTCATGCACAGTTATCGGAAAGGAAAAATCAAATACATGGGTCTGGGGAACATACCCTATCCTGGCCCTCGTATCAGGCCGTGCTGGCGAGCCAAAAAGGAGGACCTCACCGGTATCACAAGGAACAAGACCGAGTATGGCCCTGATAAGAGTCGTTTTTCCAGCACCGTTCGGGCCAATGATCGCAAAAAAGTCACCTTTTCTGACCTGAAAAGTTATGGAATCAAGGACTACCTGTTGATTCCTGATAACAGACAGATCGGCAACCTCAATCACCGGTTCCTGAATCATGATAATCCTGATATCTTTTCTGCTATCTGCTCCATATTCTGAAGATAATTCCCGGCAAGCGGACTGATAAGAACCATGGTCCCGTTCAGTTCCCGTGCCAGAGTCTCTGCCTGCTTTGTGGATCCTTCAGGCTCGGCAAAAACAATACGAATGCCCATGGATTTTGCCTGTGTGATAAGCTCTGCCAGCTGTTGTGCCGATGGTTCACGACCGTTCTCTTGAGCTGCCATCTGGGTCAGATTATATTCTCTGCAGAAATACCCAAATGCCGGATGGTATACGAGAATTGTCCTGGTTTTCAGATCCATGAAAGACTCCCGGATGTTCTGGTCAACATCGGCCAGGTTGCGGACATATATATCCCGGTTCTTGTAGAATGTATCCCGCATATCCGGCCTGATATCTGCCATCGCGTCTGCTGTAGTATTGACAATTCGTCCGGCATTCTGAAGCGACAGCCAGACATGGGGATCAGTCCCCTCATCCTCATGAGCGTGCTCTGAACGATGCACCACGATGTTTTGTGAAACATTGATCACCGGCATATTCGGATAGGTCCGGGTAATTCGTTCCATCCACCGATTCTCAAACTCGATTCCTGAGCCCAGTGCAATATAGAGATCTGCAGACTCAAGCCCCGCTATCTGTGACGGGGTCGGCTCAAAGGTATGCGGACTTGCCCCAGGTGGAACCATTACCTGGACTGAAACAGGATAATCGCCGGCAACCGCTCGTATGAACTCCTCCTGGGGAGGGATGGTACAGGCAACGACAAGGGGATGCGAAGGAGAGATCTCCTGCTGATTGGTGCAGCCACATGTACCCAGAAAGAGGACAAACCAGCAGAGAACCAGAAATACCAGGATGCTACGCCCAATTCGATGAGACGTATGATCGGTTTTAACCACTACATCATGAAGCTTAAAGCTAAATTTTTTCATTCCCCGACTCCGCAACAGATAGGATCATGATCAATTACACCACATGCAGCCCTTCTCGGATGACCAAGTGAGCGACATATCTGGTCAATATGAGCTTTTGGAACCAGATGTTCTATCTTTTCAGCCTGTGCACATGCATCCGGCTCTGACAGGCCGGCACGGGTAAACATGAGTGAGAGAATCCGGTGCCGACGCAGAAGAAAACGGGTAAGATCCTCACCGGCATCAGTAAGAGAGACCATCTTATAGGAATCATATCTGATATACCCGGCTTCTCCGAGTTCATGAAGTGACCTTGTGACCGTAGAGGGCCGTATCCCAAATTTTTGGGCAATTTCGCCGGGTTTTAATCCGGTTTCATTGGAATAGATGAACTTTAAAAACCTGATCTTCTGCGGCGTATCGACCCGGCCTGCCATATCAGATCATGGAACAGGAAAGGTCATAAAGCTAGCAGCTAAAAAATTTCTAATTCCGCGAAAAAACCAAAATATTCTTCAAAGCCGGGATCAGACATCAGGAAAAGCAGGAGTCTGCCATTGTTTTAATGTCCGTTGTATCGTTTTTCTTCCAAAAAGAGTGTCCCGAAAGACCGGGTCCGGACGAATCCCAAGTTCTTCGGAGACGGAGAGTACACATGCATGTTTCACCGGGCAAGCCCTGCATTTTGGTCCGGGACCACACCATGTTGAGCCGATCAGGTACAGCGGCCGATCAAGATCCCAGGGATCATCAGGTGAGAGCATCCTGGCAAGGCGCCGTGCCTTCATGGGAGTAATTCCACTTCCATCGCCACAGATCATCCTCCCCAGGACCCGTGAATCGACGATATCACCCACAATATCAAACGGTCCCTGCACATAACCCAGGTCTTTTAATGTGCCCACGATGAGACATGCGATTGACCGGGGAATTCGGAGGAGTAAGAGGCTTTTATAAACCGACTCAGGGTCATGCTCATATCCGGTCCATATCTGCCGGCCGTCACCGGCATAAAACCTGATCATGAGAGTGGCTATCTTGTAAAGCCGGGTATGAATCTTTGGTTCAGGATGAAGATTATAATCAAAAAACCGTTCGTTCCATCCTTCCAGGGTATGATCAAGAATCTCCTGCCACAGGTTGTGTGGATTATCAAGAACCTCCTCAGTGAAAAAAACAACATTGTCCCACACATCCGTCTTTCCAGACCGGTATTCAAGAAAGCAGGCACACAAAAATGCATTCGCCTCCTTTCTGGTCATCTCTTCAGGAGAACTATCTGCAAGCATAATGGAGTCTGATGCACGAAACCGGGGGTGTTCCCTGGTCAGCCGGTGTAATGCATCTGAAACAATCTGGAGAACCTCTCCGGTAACCTGGCAGATATCAGCAGTATCTTTATCAGACACAGACGCCATCCGGGGAATTAATGGAGACATCAGGTCGTTCTGTACGATCATGGCAGTATACAGGGAGATATCCGGTCCAGTACTTCTGAAAAAACCGTCAGATCATTTCCGTGAGAATCACCGAGAACCAGATAAACCGGGTATCGATCATCGCTGGTCCATCGTTGTACTCTGATGCGTATCCCGGATATCCGGGGATCATTCATATACTGCCCCTCTATATGAGCACACAAAGCCACTGCATGAAGATAGTCAGGTGCATACCCGGTCCAGGAATACACATGGCCATGATCACATGCAGCACCAAGGTCTTTCATAAGTCCTGCCAGTGTATACCAGTCATCAAACTGGTCAAGCACTGCCAGAACATCGGGGATTTCTGGATTTTTTAAAAGAGACGCATCGTCAAGATCACCAATGAGTATCTTCTGAAATGGTCTCTTTTTAAATCCTTCCAGTACCGCATACCTGACGCCGGTATCTGAAAGAAGGTTTAATGCATCATCCAGACTGGTACTATGAAAACTGGCACAGGTCTTCTCTTCATCAATACCGATTGCAGGCTCAGCCCCGGCCTTATAATGAAGGGTAGTATCCTTCCCAGGTGAGAGTATACTGTGATGACTGCCTATGTGCTTTACCGTCGCTGTTTTTCCAAGATGTTTCAGGTGAGAGCAAAGTTCGACGATGAATGTTGTTTTGCCTGAACCTGACCATCCGGCTATATGAATAACTTTCACGAAGAGAAAGACACCCCTGCTATGATAGGAATCTGATCTCAGATCGGACAAGGAAGTTTTTAAGTAATACTATATCCAATTCCCCTCTTACGGGGTGTATATGGGGGGTGATCCGCCATTGATTTTTTCTTCATTTTCACGCAAATTAGCGGCAGTCATCCTGTTTGCCCTCCTATTCTCACTCATTACCCTGGTCATCGTCTGGTACTCGGGGTCACTTGCTACGCTGGATGAAGAGTTTAAAAACCGGCAAAACCTCACGGATCAGATCCTCAAACAATCCGTTATCTGGATTGACCGGGGGATCTCACTCTATGAACTGCAATATATTCCCTCTTTGGAAGAAGCAATGGATATATACCATACTGCGTATGAAAACTCGGAGGGAGATATCTCCGCGATTGATCTCAGCGCATTAAAAGAGCAGGTGGATGCACAATTAGAAGGGGACTATGACTTTTACCTGGTTCATGCACAGGGGAAGGTTATCAATAGCACCTTTGTGGAAGATATCGGACTTGATTTTAAAATGTGGCCGAAGTTTTATTCGGTCGTCTCCGGGATCCGGGAAAACGGTACCTTTGTTCCGGATCGGATGGTCCGGGGATATGCCAAAAATGCACCCTATCGAAAATTCGCATATATGGGAACCAGTGATGGCAAATATCTGCTTGAAATCAGCAGGACTTTTGATCGATTACTGCCCTATGCATCCGGTGCATCATATAAAGAACTCATCAATAATCTCCCCGGTCTGAACCAGGATATCCGGTCCATTGAACTCTACAATTCACGATATGAACTGGTCTCGAAATATCCCTCCCTTGAGACAACCGAACAGCCAAATGCGGAAACCTTGTCAAAAATCATTAAAACATTTGCAGAGCACGCAAATTCTGAAGAGACAGACCCGGTAACCGGCGATATCATCCGCTATACCCATCTTCCCATCAGTGATACCGAGTCACCATCCGCTTCGGAGATGTTTCTTGCAGCAAAGACGGTATATGCAACAGATGAACGGGACCAGAAGAAACTGACAATGACCCTGATTTTTGGCGGGTTCCTGCTTCTAACGGCAATTGTTGCAGCAGGGGGAGCCATTGCCGGGTCACGATTCCTCTCCCGGCCGATTGACCGGATAGTGGAAGATATTCAGTATATTGCAGATGGGGATCTGGACCACCAGATACGGCCGACCGGATCATCAGAGTTTAATCATATTGAAAAGGCGATAAACAGTCTGGTCGCCAGTCTGAAAGGTACAATAAGTAGTCTGAAGATCAGGGAAGAAGAACTGCTGGAGGAGCTGGGGAAGAGATGGAGGGCGGAAGAGAATTACCGGAGACTCTTTGAATCCGCTCATGAGGCAATCTTCATCCTGAAAGATACCAGGATTGAGAGTTGTAATAATGCTGCGACCCATCTCATCGGGCTGAACATGAAGGAGATTATCGGAAAAGAACTTCATGAATTTTCACCACCGACACAACCGAACGGGAGGGATTCCCAGGAAGCATCCCGGGAGATCATCCGTCGGGTAACCCAGGGTGAGTTGTCCATTATCGAATGGGACTTCATGAAAAAAGATGGAACAGCCCTCAAAACGGAAGCTCAGTGCAGTGCCGTCTTATCCGGAGATAATATCCTGGTGATGATCATATTCCGTGATGTCACTGAACTGTTTGAGATGAGAAAGCGGGAAATTACGGCAATAGCTCAAATCGAAGAAAATCTTGTCAGGCTTGCTGCGATTAATGATCAGATCAGAAATCCCCTGGCATCCATCACCATCCTGAATGAATTGCAGGGGGGGGAGCATGAAGAGAAGATCTATGAGCAGATTATGACTATCGATGCTTTAATAAATGAAGTTGATAAGAACTTTGTGAAAACCGATAAAGTCCGCTTGTTTTTAACAAAACACTATGGCATCAATCACATCAGCACAGAAGAGAATGAGCAGAAGAACCAATAATTCCCTCAATTACTCTCTCCGTTTATGCATCCATCTCACCATTCTGCTGTTCATACTCTTTTCTGGATACGGTGTAAGCGGTGAACATACCCTGAGTTTTGCTGCTTTTGGAGAGATTTCATTCTCGGAAGGGGTGACCGAGGAGAGTGTTCCAATCAGGCCGGTGGTTGCATTCGATCCTGGCACCGTGAAGATCTGTGCAGTCTTCCCGTTCATGAACATGGAGGACGGGATGGATGTCGAGGTGGAATGGCTCTATAATGATGAATGGTTTTACTCAACCGAAGAGGAATGGGACGAAGGGGAAGAGGGTATTACCCACCGGTCAATTTCATGGGAGGATGACCGCGAACTGGACCCCGGGATCTACACTCTCCGGTTATTTATAAACGATCAGCTGGCCCGATCCGCAGATGTGGAAGTTCTGGCACCAATAGAAGAGGCAACGCCGGAGCCTGCCAGAAATCCTGAAGACCTCATCGATCCTGACCTGATGAAAGCATGGGAGATTCTTGCCTATGCAGATAATGACCTGTTACAAGACCTTGCCAGTCTTGTTCAGGATTATGGGATAGAGCTCAGACTGACTGACGAGATCGATTCAAACGGGCAGTATGTCTATGCCAGCGGTAAGAAAGAACCAGGGAAGGTGTATATCTCATGGGATTTCTGGGAGAGAAAAACCTGGGAAGAGGTGAGCGGGACCATCGCACATGAACTGACGCATGCGGTCCAGCACCTGACCAGTGATGAAGAAACATTCGGGTGCACCATCGAGCGGGAATATGAAGCATATATGGCAGAATTCTATGTGCTCATGGAGACCGGACGGGCAGATATCCTCATGAAATCCTGGTCAGCAATCTACAATCCGAAGACCGGGAAGATATGGAAGAATGAGCTCTGGATGGCGCTGAAGGATGCCTATGACACCTGTCCTGAATACTAATTATTTTCTCATATGAGGGAAAAATAGAATCTCCTTTGAACCTGGTGCAAAAGCGGCTCTTTCTTCTTTCAGTCTGGTGTATAATCATGGATCACAACCTTTAATCTGTTCCCGCACGAAGCGTACGCTACTAACCGGTATGATTACCTCGTTCCTTCAGATTGCCTTTGCAGCCTTCTGCTGCTGGGTTCTCTTTATCACGATTGATATGATCTGGGCACTGCCTCGCGAAGGAGGCGTTGTCGGAGCAAAAGCGATTGCAGCAGCAGTTGAAAAGACGGGAGGAGATCTCAGGGGAGGGACCATGATGGGTAATATCGTATCATCCCCTGATGCATCGGCCGGGACGCTTCTTGCTGCCTGTGGAGTATACTGTTTTGGAATACCTGGCGGCCTGATTGCAACGGTTCTTGTATATATTGGAAACCGTATCTGTTATGATCCGGGATATGCCGGAACAACGGGATGTTTCCTGGCAACTTTCATGGTATACCTCGGGACCCGGATCGGGATTCCGGCAGAGTTCTTCATCATCGGCATGGTGATTGCCATCCTGACCATTCAGGGGATATCTCACCGGCACTCAAGCAGACTTCTTGGCGCAATATGGAGGGTTCGGAGATGAGTATTGACGGATCAGAAGATCTGCTCGGTATGATCTCCGGTCCTTTCTCATCCTCATATATCAGCCCCCCGTCAGAAAGTGCCGAGCTTGCTGCCCTCTTATGTGGCCTTATTGCTCTCTATGCAGTCATCAGAATTATTCTTGAACAGGATGTCATGCGAAAACTGCCATTTTTGAACGTATTCAGTTTTGCAGTCTCCGGAATCATGGCCCTTCTCATCCCTCATCCGCTTGGGATCATTGCCGCTGCAGCCTATTTTATCGGTTCAACATTTGAATCAAATGCAATCGCGAGCACATGGGCCGGAGGGGTCGAGGAATGAACACCCTGCTCCTTCTATTCTGTGCTATTGCCCTGATTGGAGGTTTGTATGCAGGATATGCACGGGATCCCTATGCAAAACTTATCGCAATCGGGATTATTGGAGGTGGGATTATGCCCCTTATTATTGTCCGGGGCTATGTGGATGTGGCTGCAGCTCTTGCTCTCATAATACCATTGTCAACCATTTTTGTCCTTCAACTCTGCAAAAAGGGGGCTGAATGAGCCCTGAATTTTTCGCAGGTCTGATCCTGCTCATCATCGGGACATGGGTAACCGCTTTTCCCCGTGACCGGGAGTACCTGACACGTCTTATCAACCTGGAGATTCCGGCCTTCGGACTGCTTCTCGTTGCCTTGTCATTTGATGAGACCCTGGCATTGCTGACCTTTATCGCGGTATCAACCCTGACCACCTTTGTCCTTGTGTTATTGATCGAAAGGAGGTCACAGGAATGATACGGTGGATAGGACGCGGCTTTCGGACATTCTCAAACTGGATGTCCACCTATGAAAACCTCGTTGCAGTATACGCTGCACTAGGTATCTTCGTTGCCATATGCGGGGTCATCATGGTTCCCATGCTCACCTACCATGAGGATCAGATATACTCGAAAACAATAAACCGGGATTCAAACCTCGATCCCTATGACCGGGGAGGTGTTCCGTTCACCAGAGTCGATATCAAAGCCCAGTACCCGGAAAACTCCCCGACTGCCGGGTATGTGACTACCTATCTGACCCCGTTCTCATGGTTCCTTGCCAATACTACCCCCTATCTCGGGACCACCATCGTCGCACATCCGGGAGGGATCCTTGATGAAATCCTCTATAATACCCGGGGCCTTGATACCGTGGTCGAGACAAGCATCCTCTTTACTGCATTTGCCATTGCATCATTTCTGTTCAGGAGGAAAGACTGATGGATTTTTATCAGATAGGATTACTGGGCACTTTGAGCTGTGTTGCCATATCATTCATTGCTCTTTTCTTCGAACGGGATGATATCCATAAAATCCTGGTTGTGGACCTGATAGAGACAACCGGTCTTGTTCTTATCTGTCTTGTCGCAACAGATCTGGCAGAGGCCCTGATCCTCCCTGGCCTTGTGGTCGGTATATCTGAACTCCTGATGCTCACGGAGCTGTATATCAGAAAGGAGAAACTTCCTCTTCCGACATTCAAACCAATCCGGATTGAAGTCATGCGAACCGCACCACCCATCATCACTTTTGCCCTGGTTGTCTATGGTATCATCCTCTCAGGGTTTTCCGGTGGTGCGGTTGCCGGAATCGGGCTGGTGTTCTACTTCCTCTGCAAGGGATATGAAGAGCGGTTTGCCCTGCTTGAGACGATATCCGGATATGCATGGGCACTCTGGATTGTGGCATTCTTTATATTCATGATATTGCCACAGGCCTGGCTGATTGCGGTGATGCTCTCCGGAGGGGCGATTCTCGTTAAAGTTACCACCAAGATGGCACTCATCGGCACCATGCGGGAGGGACGGAATGTTTAATCTGCCCATCGAAGGAGAGGAGCTCTTTGTCCTTGAGTTCGGGGATATCGTCAATTACTTCAGTCTATACACGACGACCCTGTTCCTGTTCGCAACCGCCTTTATTATCATCGCCATTATTGCCCGGCCGGAGCGGCAGACGGATATCGTCTTTGGTACTGATGCTGTATATACCAAGGAGATAAATCCGGAAAATTTGCGTTTTCAGCGGTTCATGGCAATCGCCTGTGGCCTTGCGACCCTCGGGGCAGTATGCTCAGGCGACCTCTTTAACTTCTCCCTTTTTACCGCACTCATCGGGATCACCAACATCGGGATTGTCGCCGGGGTGAACAACCGGTATGTTCTGAATGCGGCATATAATTACGGAATCGTCGCAATGGTTGCAACCACGTTCCTCTTTGGTGGTGCAGCCACAGCCCTTGGAACCTGTGGAACCCTTTCCATCTGGGAACTGGCCGGTCTTGGGATGGTACCCCTGGCTGCAAAGATGTTCCTGGTCCTTGGAGTTATGGGAGAAGGAATGGCCCCCTTTTATATCGCAAAGGCTGAGATCACCCGGGCACCGGGAG
>CAZEWE010000046.1:0-14640 GCA_964515765.1 uncultured Methanospirillum sp.
GGTAGTTTCCGGATATACGACTCGAGAGCATCAACATCGGCCGGACCGATAGTAACATTCACACCCCAGTCCCATCCGGGTGTAAACTCACCCATTCCATATGCCATATAATAATTCATCGCTACCGAATACAAGACATCAGGCACAATTGGACTACCATGTACCCACATCCCGGTAATCCTGTCTCCAACTGGTTGTGAGAGATTATACCGGTATACCAACCCTGAAACGGACAGGTTCTCTTCTGGTTTTGGCTCTTCCCATTGTCGTTCCAGGATATCTTTGATCTGCGATCCGTTCAGCTCACGGACTGCAACCCGCGGACGACTGTACCATCCACCATACTCCTTGGCCATAGAAGCATCCGGTGGAAGCACCCTCTCAAGAACTATCCAGGTGATAGTACCTGCCGGAATATCTGCATGAAGGGAACCGGGAAGTTCTCCCGAAGTTACCAATGCAATATCCGTACCCATGGCATCCCGCTGTGAATCTGCAACCAGATTTCCCAGCAGTGATTCACCCTCTTCATTTTGCATCCTGCTGATTTCAGATACCGCTGTAGAAATGACCTCTGATTCTATACGATTGACAGATTCCCGGGTTTTATCAAGCAGTCTTTGCACATCCGAATCAGGCTCCAGTCCTAATTGATCACCATAGACCGGAACGATCACCGCGGTTTTACTGGTTATATCCCCGCTTCGTTGATCAATAGAGACATTCACGTCTGCATATGCCGTACCATAGGAGTATGCCTGTACAACCAGGACATCTTTTTGACCGGCATTTGGCAGGTAGGCATTTATGAAATCATGCGAATGAGCAGCGAGAACAACATCAACATCAGGGTCAAGTTGTGCGGTAATATTGACTATCGGACCGGTTACATTACAATCAGGACGGGTGGGCCCCTCGTATGATTCCTGGTTACCCCCTTCATGTACCATAACAACAAATGCATGAACTCCATGTTCCTGTAAGGATGGAATGTACCTGTTAATCCCTTCTGATTCATTGAGAAATGTTACCATATCCACGTTCATGGGCAATTCAAGGATAGGTGTCTCGATAGTTACCGCACCAATAAAGGCAACCGGGACTCCCTCGATGTACCGGATAGTATATGGCGGAAATATTGGTGTTTCATTCGCTCTCCAGACAATATTGGCACAGATTACATCAGCAGCCATACCAGGATAAGGATCAACGATATGAGGAATATCTGAAGAGTCATTCCCTCCCTTGACCTTCCTGAATAACTCATCAAGCCCATTGTTGAACTCATGGTTTCCAGGGATTGAAATAACATTACAATAGTCATGTTTCTTTTCTTCCCTCCCCATGCAATTTTCATCTGTAAATGTGTTAATAAAGAGAACGGTTGGCTCATCACGAAGGAGAGCTGAGTATCGTGGTGATGCCCCAACGGTATCACCAGTCAGTGCAAGAATAACCGTATCGTTGCCTGATGAATTCATCACTTTTTTCAGAGACGAAGCAAGAATCGGAGCGCCCCCTGCTGAACGGTTATGAAGATCCTGCCCGGAAAACAGGTGACCGTGAAAATCATTGACAGCCAGAATTTTAAGATGAACCGGGGATGGTGTTTCATCACGAAAAATGGCAGTAAATTGAGAACTGATGATAATTACTCCAAGGATAGCAATTGTAATAATGACAATACTGAACCATTTCATAAAAAGATACCAGACTATTATTCTTTTTATTTACGTATCTTTTTTTACATTAAATAAAAAAATCTTTATCTGATATTGATGACGTTTATCTAACATTGCAATAATCAGAGCACCCTATCGGAGGTCAAACAGGTGAAAATACTATATATTAGCGCTGGAACAGGTGAAAATCCCTGGATAATGGATGCCGCATCCACCTGCAGAGAAAATGGAAGAAACGCATACGCATATCAGGCAATATCTGAACTACTCGATTCGGAGGAGAGGGAATTTGTCAGGATCCTAAGCGAATTACAGGACACTCAGCTTCTTCTGGTAGATAATCATGGAAGTGCCACCTATTTCAAGAAATTCGACCGGTTAATTGCCAGGGCAAAAGAACTGAATATTCCCACCTTTGTCAGCAGCTCGGTTCCGGAGGAGATGAAAGACTTCCGAAATCTCTTCCCGTTTGATAATAAGGAATATGATTTCGTTCATTCCTGTATGGAACTGAGTGGGCTTGAAAATACGACCGCTCTCATTCTCTGGGCCTGTAAAACCATCGGGGGAGAAGATATCGAAATTCCCCCTCTCCGGTATCCTCCAACAGAAGGGTTCTATCACCCCTCGCTTCCTGAGATCTACGACTTTTCATCCCATGAAAAGAGACTGGACAGAGAAAAACCGATAATTGGAATACTGCTCCACCAGTTTTACTACATCAGGAAGAACCTTCTCCCCATCGATGCTCTTATCTTATCACTTGAAGCAAAGGGGATGAATGCTCTCCCCTTCTTCCTGGTTACCAGCCCAAATAAAGTCACCGGTGCAATAGGAATCAGGAAATTCATTGAATCATACCTGATCAGGGATGGAAAACCCATCATTGATGTCCTGATCATGAACATGTCATTTT
Source organism: uncultured Methanospirillum sp. (assembly GCA_964515765.1). Lineage (GTDB taxonomy): Archaea > Halobacteriota > Methanomicrobia > Methanomicrobiales > Methanospirillaceae > Methanospirillum. Next base: position 2,599 of record CAZEWE010000046.1, read on the forward strand.
CCCAGATATCCCTCTCTGATCCTGGTGATGGGACGAAAAACGAAGCAATCCATAATTTTTTTATCGATCTGAATGTCCCCCTGTTGCAAACCATTACCATGTACCGGTCGTTTGAAGCCTGGGCTCAGGATGACCAGGGTTTATCGGTAATGGAGATCTCATCAGGAGTTATCTGGCCTGAGTTTGACGCACAGATTATCGCAATCCCCCTTGGATCAACCGGAGAATATAAAGGCAGAAAGAATGTCGGTATTCCTATCCCCGGACGTGTCGATAGGATTGCAGAAATGGCCCTCCGCTGGTCCATCCTGAAAAGAACTCCGATTAAAGAGAGAAAGATTGCTATCCTCCTGTACCAGTATACCGGAGAGACTGAAGCTCTTGGTGATGCAGGAGGTCTTGATACCCCGCAGAGTGTCATCGGAATTCTCCAGAAACTAAAGGATGCAGGATACATCGTAGATCACATACCGGAGACCGGGAATGAACTGATAGATGGGATGATTGCAGGTCTTACCAATGACACCCGGTGGATTTCAGAGAAACAGATGAGAGAGAGGGCTGTAGATCTGGTAAGTCCCCCACAATATCAGGAATGGTTTACAAAAATCCCAATGAAAAACCAGGAGAAGATTTCAGCAGACTGGGGTCCGATACCTGGAGAGGTACTGGTATCCGGAGGGGATTTTTGCATTCCCGGTCAGGTAAACGGAAATATCTTCATCGGCATCCAGCCTCCCCGTGGGCTGTTTGAAAAGGTCGAGTCGTTAATTCACTCAAATGACATGGTCATGCCTCACCAGTATCTTGCCTATTACCGGTGGATGAAACATGTTTTCGGTGCTCATGTCGTTATTCACATGGGAACCCATGGAACCCTCGAATGGCTCCCCGGAAAGGGGAATGCCCTTTCAGAAGAGTGTTACCCGGATGTTATTCTCGAAGATATGCCCCATATCTATCCCTATATCATGAATGATCCCGGTGAGGGCATACAGGCCAAACGGAGGAGTTGGTCAGTCCTCATTGACCACTTGGTCCCGGCAATGATGAGAGCTGAGGGATATGGAGATCTTTTGCAACTTGACTCCATCCTTCAGGATTATCTCAGGGCAAAAAGAGGGGGAGAAGAACAGAAAGGAAACGACCTGATCTCAGAAGTCCAGTCCATAGTCCTTGCAAGGAACCTGACTCATGATCTCGGACTTCCTGTGGATGCAGGGATTGAAGTTATCGCTGAGAATGCTGAACGTCTCTATGATTACATCTGTGAAGTCAGGGATGTTATCATCAAGGACGGCCTGCATATCTTTGGTCAGCCCCCGGCTGATGAACGATTCCTTGAGATGATCTATGCCCTTACCCGCCTTGAGAATGGGAAGGTCCCATCACTGCGGGAATCGGTCGCAAAAACATGTGATCTCTCCCTCCAGGATCTGTTGGAAAATCCTTCAGGTTTTAATATTGATCATCAATTGACTAATGGAGCCCTTGTTGACCTGATTGACAACCGTTGCCAACAATTGATAGAAAAGATGGCTGAAGTTGAATTTGACAGGGATTTGATAATTTTTAGAATACATGAAGAATATGGAGGGGAATATCCTGACCTTGAAGCCTGCTGCATGTTCATCTGTGATGATGTGGTCTCACGATTAAACCAGACAACCGATGAACTCACAAACATGATACGAGGGCTTGATGCAGGATATGTCCCTCCCGGCCCGTGTGGTGATCCGACGAGAGGAAATGTTCACCTCCTTCCTACTGGTAGGAACTGTTATTCCATTGATCCGGCAACGATTCCGACACCTGCAGCATGGAAGACCGGAAAAGACATGGCTGACCAGATGATCGAGCGGTATATCACAGAAAAAGGAGAATATCCGCAGAAAGTCGGTATCGTCGTCTGGGCCACAGACACCATGAGGACAGGCGGTGATGACATTGCCTATATCTTCTGGCTCATGGGGCTACGCCCTATATGGTCTTCCCGGGGTGGAGCTGTGACCGGTCTTGAGGTTATCCCTGCAAAGGAACTGGGCAGACCCCGTATTGATGTCACGCTCCGGATAAGCGGTCTTTTTCGGGACAGTTACCCCAATCTTGTGCAACTGATTGATGAAGGCGTGGAGACCATTGCTACCCTTGATGAATCAGATGAGGTCAATTTCCTTTCAGCACATCTAAAGCAGGACATGCTGGCAAGATTAAAAGAAGGACTTTCCGAACAGGAAGCGAGGGAGATGGCACTGATTCGTATATTTGGTGATCCTCCCGGAAATCATGGATGTGCCGTGGGTGAAGTTGTCCATGCATCTTCCTGGAAGGACAGGAAAGACCTGGCCGATGTATATACCACCTGGGGTGCCCATGCCTATGGCAGAAAATTCAGAGGAGAAAAAGTCCCTGAACTCTTTAAAGAACAGTTCGCCCAGCTGGATGTGACGGTGAAAAACCGTGTCTCTCGTGAATTTGATATCCTTGATGTTGATGATGATTATATCTTCCTTGGCGGGATGAATGCCTGTGTGAAAGCATATGGAAATAAAGATCCAGTATCTGTTATTGGTGAGGCATCAGATCCGAAAAATGTTAAAACCCGCCTGCTAGATGAAGAGATCAGATTTATTTTCCGGAGCAGGGTACTCAATCCCCGCTGGATAGACGGATTAAAGCCGCACGGTTTCAGGGGTGTGCAGGAGGTCATGAACACCATTGAATATACTTTTGGGTGGGATGTGACCTCCGATGCTGTCGATGACTGGGAGTACCAGGCTGCTGCTGAACATTTCCTCTTTGATGAAGAGAACCGAAAATGGATTGAAGAGAATAATCCATATGCCATGCATAACATCGCAGGAAGGCTCCTGGAAGCATATGAACGGGGATTTTGGGAGACTGACAATGAGACAATCAAAAAATTACAGGATATATTCCTTGAATCAGAGGAGTATCTAGAACGCATGGGAGAACAGAATGAGTAACCCGGAGATATTTCCATGAAATCTATACATCTCCATTATTTCAGGAATGGTGCTGATTCATGGTAGCGATACAGACGGAAAACCTGACAAAAAATTTTAAAAACCTGTGTGCTGTGGATGATCTGACACTGGAGGCAGACAAAGAGATATTCGGCCTCCTCGGACCGAACGGATCGGGGAAAACCACAACCGTCCTGATGCTGACAACACTCCTTGCCCAGACAAAGGGTCAGGCATGGATCTGCGGGTATGATACCAGGAAAGAACCGGATAAAGTAAGAAGCTCATTGAGTTACGTTCCCCAGGATATGGCCATTGATACCAACCTGACCGGACGGGAAAACATGATGATCTTTGCAAAATTGTACGGTATTTCACATCCAAAGGAACGGGTCGATGAACTTCTTGGCGTCATGGAGTTATCTGATCGTGCAGACGACCTGGCAAAGACATATTCCGGGGGGATGCGGAGAAGACTGGAACTCGCTGAAGCCCTTGTCCATGAACCGGAAGTAATCTTTCTTGATGAACCTACACTCGGGCTTGATGTCGGGGCCAGAAAAATAATTTGGGACCATATTCATGCCCTGAACCGGAAAGGAATGACAATATTCGTAACCACTCATTACATGGACGAGGCTGATCGCTTCTGTGACCGGGTCGGAATCATCAATCATGGGAAAATAGCTGCTCTTGGAAAACCATCTGAACTGAAATCACTTCTGATGAAAGATGTAATTTCAGTTACTATAGAGGGTGATTACCACGCAATAGAGGAGAAAACCGCCCTTTTTGTTGGCCAGTCAGATAATGTGATCTCATTTACCGCTGAAAATGGGCGAGAAACCCTTGCATTACTTGCTGATGCCCTTACCCGTGCAGGAAACAAGGTAAAATCTATGGAACTTCGTGAGCCTTCCCTTGATGATGTCTTTCTGCAATCCGTAGGAAGGCAGGAAGAACCACAGGGATTTGAAGAATGGAAATACCGGATAATGCTCATGAGGAGATCATGAAGGGAGTATTCACGTACATTGAACGGGATTTCATCAGGTGGATCCGGTACCGGGTCGGCGTAATCTCAAGCCTTGTCCTCCCTGCTGCATGGCTGCTCTTTGTCGGCCTTGCCCTGCCAGTCCAGTTTACCGGAAATTACCTGGATTTCATTACTCCCGGTATTTTGGTTATGACCATTCTGACTGCCGGAATATCGAGTGGTTCACTCCTGATGTTTGATAAAATGCTTGGATTTTTAAATAAGTTCCTTGCCATGCCAGTGCCCCGTGAAAGTATCCTTATCAGTAAAATACTCTTCATCACCTTCCGGGGGATCATTCAGACAAGTATTATTCTCATCCTGGCAACACTCATCGGAGCCTCGATATTAAACCCGCTCCAGTATGGAATGATATATCTTATACTCTTTCTGTTTGGTGTTTTCATTGCAGCATTTTCAACGACAGTAGCCCTGTACCTCGATGATCATGACTCATTTGCCGCATTTACTGCCATGGTCACCATGCCCTTGTTTTTTACGTCAAGTGCCCTGATGCCGTATGATGTTATGCCAACCTGGCTGAGCATGATTGCTCATGTAAATCCACTCAGCTATGCAATTGATGCAATACGGGATTTGGGAACCGGCGCCATTCCGGTGGTCCCGATTGGGGTTCTCGCAGTGTTTGCTGCAGTGATTGTGGGAATTTCAGGGTATGTATTCAGAAAAGTAACCGTGTAGAGAAATATCTCCTATTTTTTGGAAACACTATTTGTATCGTATCGCATCAAAAACCAGATCCAGTACCCATAACGCCCCGGTTCCTCCAAGAAACGTTCTTTCAGTGAAATAAATATCATTTGTCGTCCGGTTAAACAGTTCCACAGATTTTGTGCATCTGCCGGATAATTCAAGGTCTTTCCCGGTCAGACTATCACCAAAATAGAGATGTGATTGCATAGTTCCTGTATCTGCCTGAAAGCAACCGGACAGATGGTATGTATCTAAAAATTTTTTCAAAGATTCAACCATCCCAGGATCTTCCCCGTCTACACAATTCACTGATATCGGCAGCATACCAAGGTATTCATACAGCCAGGCGGTCAGGGGATACACGAAGGACGAATCTCCACGAACAGCAAAAGTAGCTCCTTTCGGATATCCTGTTTCATGGTGATACCTGGATAACTGGTGAAATGCATGGATTCGCTTTTTTCTGATATAGTCAAGTGCAGGTGTAGGATCCTGTCCGGTTGCCTCTGCAACCGTGTTAATCCATGCTTCAGTCGGACCAAAACCCACCGGTGCACCGGAAGTGGAGAAAACCGCAGGAATACCAAACTCTTCTTCATAAAATGCTGCCGTTTTTCTGGAATATTCCGGAAAAATCATAAGATTATAGGAGGCGGTAGTTGATTCACGAAGCTCAGCAACACTGGATCCTCCTCCTGGAACTGAAACGACACAAAGCCCCATCAGTTCACAAAGGTGCTTTATTTCTGCAATATTACCCTGCCAGTATTTCTGGTACATGGAAAACCCAAGAAGGTTAACCCGGTTTTTTATCCGGGTGAGCCGGCTTAGCTGTAACCAGCGAAGAATTGCGGCGATGGTGATATCAAAGCCATATGCAAAAGGATGGGAATAAGGAGCCCCTTCAATCGCCATACAACGTGTATCAAGGGCTGATTCTGAAAGAAAACGGTTTAAATCATCACCAATGAGAGAAGCTCCAGGAGAATTTACCAGCGCAAGAAAAGCATCTCCCTTCTCGGCCACAAGAGGAAGAACTGCGTTCAGTTTTTCAGCACAGCCCATAATGTAGTCATCACTATCAAGATAAGTGCAGGGTATCCTTGATTGACCGAAGAAGAACGGTTCTTCAAAGGAACGCCTGTTCAGGGAGTTATCTCTTGGAAAATGCCGATCAGAAAAATAGGCAGGATTTCCCCTGCATCCGGTCGGCCCGTTCATAACTGCTCGTGCATCCTTAATCCCTTCAATGGCAAGAAGAGTCCCGATAAAGCCATCTGAATCAAGAATCATACGATACCGTCTCCATCCTGTTTCCACCCCTCAATGACAGGCACGTTCATCTGGATACTCCATTGCATGGCCCTATCAATACCTGCCTGGAATCCGAATCCCGGACAGTACGGAATATGGGCACTTCTTGCATTATCAGAAGGGCGAAGTGCCGGATATGTGAGTAAAACCAGGTCGGGTTTTAGATTTCTGATATCATCAGATCTCATTTCAAGGGTATAATTATGAGATATGGGGAATTTTCCAGAAAAACGTGAAACAAATTCTTCAGAGAATGGAGAATAGGTAAGACCTACCTTGAGAATCGCCATTCCAAGATCATTGGCAATATCGCATACCCAGTCCACGGATTTCGGGTAGGTCGAGATGAGAATTGTTTTTCCCTCCAGTTCAGGTTTGAGATGTTCGATCTTTTCCTGGTATTTTACCTCTTCCATGTCAATTATTTCACGGGCCTTTGCCTCTACCCCAAAAACCCGGGCAATTGCCAAAAGCCACTCTTTTGTCTCAAAAAAGCCTGTTGGAAGAGGCAGATCCAGAAACGGCACAGAAGATACCGGAGCAAGCAATGCTTTTATACTCGCCACCGTATCATCCCGATCTGCCGCAAGGTTCAGGGCTGCCTCGTTAAACCGTATCACTGAGCGACTGTCAGTATGAATCAAAAACCGGCAGTTGATTCCGATCCCAAGCCGGTCAAGAAGTTCCTGGATTGCCTGGATACTTCGCTCTTCATTCTCTGCAAGCCACTTTTCTGCGATAATGTTGACGAGCGGATATTTTCCCTTGGAAATATCTTTCTCTATCAGGCTGATTACTGCTCCATGGGCATCCATAACCCCCTGCACATAATCTCCCACAAGGTTCCCGTCAACCTTGATGGGGATGATGCGGACTGTTTCATTCTGTTTTCTTACTGCAGCAATCACTTTATCAATATCGTCACCAATTATTCCCGGAGGGCATGCAGTAACAATAAAAATCAGGCTAAAACCATCAGTAATAACAGATTCAAGAGTTTCTTTTAGTTTTTTCTCCCCGCCAAAGATAAAATCTTCTTCAGCCATATCGGTAGAATATAATCTTTTTTCAAGGTCTTCCCGGTATTTCTGACCATACCTGATTGCAGATTGTTGCCAGGTATCCAGGAGTTTTTCATACATCATCAGGGTACAGCTCCTGGGACCATGCATAACCGTTGCAGCGTCAGTTACCTGTGATGATACGGAAACGGCTCCTGCAAACGCACATCCGATAAGCGGGCGTTTATTTTTTACCGATACCGAAAAAGTTTTTGACGTGTGTTTTTTATCTTCAGGATTGAAAACAAATTTTCTCTTCGGGACTGTTTCATCCCGCAGCAGGACAATATGTTCAAGATCAGTATCACTCAGTGGAGCAGCAGGGTACAGAATACCGCCATTACCAGGATGAATACTCATTGTATGTTGAGCAAATGCCTGAAAGAGCACCGCTTCAGGTGATTCAGGGTATCTTTCAATGACAGTGCATCCTTCTTTTTCAGCGTTGGCAAAAATATCACTTCTCGGGATTTGAATAACCACCGGCAGGCTGACAGCATCTGCAAACCGCTTCACCCGTGCATCTTCTTCCAGGTCACCCCGTGCATTATGAATGATTCCGGCAACCCTGTTCTTTTTTTCTGTAAAATTCCGTATCCCCTTAAGAATATTGTTTGCCGCATACAGCGACAGAAATTCCCCGGAGGTTACGATATACACTGCATCAGCATACTCACTTCTGATAGGAACGGCAAATCCTCCACAGACAACATCACCGAGGACATCGTACAGAGTAACATCAAATAGGGATGATCTCACGCCCAGCTCTTCCAGAAGTTCGAATGTCGTAATTACTCCCCTACCTGCACATCCCACTCCTGGTTCAGGTCCACCGGATTCAACACAGGCAACATCCCCAAATCCCCTAAACACAATATCTTCTGCCTTCCGTTCAGAAGGGTGATGCGTTTTGATATACTCAAGAACGGTCATAGGGATCTTCCCCCCCAACAGGAGTCTGGTTGAATCATGCTTAGGATCACATCCTACCTGAAGAATCCGATACCCGTTCATGGCAAGGGCAGCTGAGGTATTAGCAGAGATCGTGGATTTTCCAATTCCTCCCTTTCCATATATGGCAATCTTAATTTGGATCCCCTCCCCGTTTCCTGAGTCCATGAATTTTTTCTACAAGATGCTGGATACTGCAACAGGTTTCAATACCATCAGAATGAGAAATCTGCCATGTTGTGCCCTCCTGAAAATTATGAACGTGAACAATAAAATCAGGTATTGATCCTTCAACCGGGATATATCCTATCCGTTCCAGGGCATATAAAGTCCATATCCGCTGAACTGATTCAGAACCCTCAATCTGAAAAGTTCCCCTCTTTTCAACCGGTATTGAAAACTCTCCCCGGTGTGGATCAAAATGTACTCCGTCGATCTCAAATGCAGATCCAAAAATACCGGAAATGACAAGGTCTTCAGGTGTACCCGCGATCATCATCCCGGATTTATTCATGATCCAGAGTTGATCTGCACACCTGATGGCAAGGTTCAGATCATGGGTTGAGAGCAGTATTGACTTTCCGGATTTTTGTGCAACCTGTCGAAGAATCCGCATGGTTTCGATTTTATGAGGAAGATCGAGAAATGCGGTGGGTTCGTCAAGCACCATAAGTTCAGGCTCCTGGGCAAGTGCCCGGGCAATCATCACCTTCTGACGTTCCCCATCACTCATCTCATGAATAAACCGGTTTGAAAGGCTGGCTGCACCAACCGATGTAAGAGCAGTTGATACAATATGCCGGTCTGACTGGGTCAGCCTTCCAGCCCAGTTTGTGTATGGAAACCGGCCAAGAGCAACAATATCAAATGCTGTCATGTACCCGGTCTGAACCGGGGTAGTAAGAACAACACTAAGTGTCTTTGCCTTTTCTGCAGAACTGAACTCATCTATACTCTTTCCCTGGATCAATACATTTCCCTGAAGTGAAGGTTGTATTCCGGTAAGTGTCCTGATCAGCGTGGATTTTCCAGAACCATTCGGACCGATAAGGCATACCAGTTCTCTTCGGTTCAGTGTCAGGTTCAGATCTTTTGAAACCTCTTTTACTGTTGATTTTTGATTTCTGTACCCGATGGTCAGATTTTTACAGGTCAGTACTGGTGCATTGTTCATGAAATAACCCCTCTTCCAAACCTGGTTCCCCTGACAATCACCCAGATAACTACCGGAGCACCGAAAAGAGCAGTAATAGCATTCAGGGGAAGAACAATGTCCGTTCCTGGGAGGTGCGAGATGAGATCGGTACACAGGGCAATGATTCCTCCTACGAGGATACACCCCGGAACAAGGATCCGGTGGTCAGCAGTCACAAATATGGCCCTGCAAAAATGAGGTATAGCAATCCCAAGAAATCCAATCGGCCCACAAAATGCAGTCACAACCCCTGCCATGAGAGCCGTTGTTATAATGATACCATACCTAATTCGGTTATAATTCATCCCCATACTCTCTGCATACTGTTCTCCCAGCAGAAGGGCGTTTAATGGCTTTACCAGGCAAATGGAAAGAATATACCCGATGAGGAGAAGGAACACCATAAACGGGAGCTGACTCCAGGTTACTCCGGAAAAACTTCCAAATGTCCAGAATGAATATGAGTGCATGGCCGATTCATCAGAAAACTGCAGCAGTATGGTCACAATTGCACTGCTGATATATGATACCATGATACCAAGGATTAGGATCGTGATATTACTCTGAATTTTCCCAGATATCAAAAGGATTAGCAACAATACCAAAAAAGCTCCGACAATTGCAGCCACAGAAATACTCAGATCTCCGATAAACCCAACGCTGGCAAAAATCGTTCCGGCACCAAAAATACCGGCAGATAACATCACAAATGCCACCCCTAGCGAAGCTCCCGAACTTATACCAAGGATATACGGATCGGCAAGCGGATTTCTAAAAAACGTCTGCATTAATAATCCTGAAAGAGCAAGAGCTCCACCAGTAAAGAGTGCCGTGATCGCTTTTGGCATTCTCCAGTCCCAGAATATGTTTATCCAGGTCTCTTTCACTTCACCGCCCGTGATTATCCGGATTAATGCATCAGGGGGGATGTTCACTGATCCGATAATCAGATCAAGCAGAAAAAGAAATAAGAGAATTACAATAATAACCGGGAGTACAACATAAAATCTTTTCAGGCTGTCTCCCGTTTCATTCCCATCCATGTCCATAAACCGCTTCCTCGTCAGGTAGCATTGATATGCTGGTAGTAATACAGGTCATGATCAGCCAGCAGATCCGGCTGAAGAATTTTCGCCAAATCAGCCAGGACAACATCAGGACTGATAATTCCAGACTGCCAGTAATCATTCCCGCCAAACTCATTTACCCTGGCATTATAGTGGTAAATCCGGTTCTCCTGGAATGCCTTAAATTTCTGATACCGCTGATCAAGGGCAAGGAGTTCATCTATATTGTCAGCATATCCGATATTTATCCAGTAATCGGCTGCCTGGGCCTTGTCATAAACTGATTCAAAATCGAGAGTTTTGTCACCTCTGTCATTCCCAGCTCCAAGCAGGTAATTGCCACCGGCATCCCGAAAGAATGTAGCCACATAACTATTCCCACCCGGAGCATACCAGGAACCCTGATAATCAATTCCGGAGAAAATTGTTGGTTTTTGAGAGATGTTTTGAACTTTTTCCTTCGTTTCGAGGTAATTCTTTTTTACCTGATCAAAAACCTGGTTCGCGATTTTTTCCTTATTATAAAACAGGGAGAAAAATTTGATCCATTCAGCACGTCCAAGAGGGCTTTCTTCCATCCATTCAGCAGAAATTACCGGTTTTAAACCTGCTTCCTGGAGTTTATAGTGATTATCGTACTCTTTATTTCCATTTGCTACACAAAAAACCGCATCTGGTTCTAGTTCTATTAAATCCTCCATTTTTAGCATGGTACCCATTGAAAGCTCTCCACTTCCAATCTCTATGATATCCCCTTTCTGTACCAGCTGTGTAAATTCAGGATCCTGAATAAGATTTACTCCATTATGACCCGTAATTGTTGGAATTTCTCCAAGTTTACTAATAAACGGAATCTGGACAGCACCAAGTGTTACCACGTTCTTAAACGGGATAAAAAAAACCTTCGCATTGGGATATCCGGAAGGAACCTCCTCGCCCCGCTGAACAAGAAGGTAGATATAATTTTCAGTATCTCTTCCCCAGGGATCATGAATATGAATCACTTTGTAGGTGTCGTGATATTCAACAGAATAACCCTTTGCAAATTCAGGATTTACCTTATCAGGAAATAATTCACCAGAATCTCCCAGAACAACACACGGGAGGCAGACAGCCAGTGCAATCGCTATGAATAAAAAAATATGCATTTTTTTCAGATTTTTCTCGGTCATGTTCATCACCTTTCGGAATACATCAATTCGTTTACACAGCCGGCAAGGCCATGAATACTCAAATCTTCAAGACGGAAATAGGATCCATTCAGATCACGTGCAAGTATTTGTGCCCTGCCTAGCCTTGGAAATCCGGACTCTGTATCTACTATCACAAACCTGACACCAGTCCCAGTGATTTTTCTGGCAATTTCAGCCAACTCTTCTCCGGGGGCTTTCTCAGTCAGAGAGACATTTCCCCTCCCGTCAGTCAGAAGAACAATGGATTTATTCTCTCCAGGTGCTGCATACTTTCCTCGAGTAAGCAGCAGGTATCCTTCAGTTAAACCCTTTAGAAGGGGAGTTTTCCCACCAGTGGGAATTGCTTTCAGCAATTTTGCTGCAAGCTCCGGGCTTCGTGTTGGAGGAAGAAGAAGATCTGAAGAGTCGCCCCTGAAGATCATAAGACCAACCCTATCACGTTTCTGGTATGCATCGTTGAGTAATGATAAAATTGCACCTTTTACTGCCACCATACGTTTCTGCACCCCCATCGAACCGCTGGC
>CAZEWE010000046.1:14740-17450 GCA_964515765.1 uncultured Methanospirillum sp.
GCAGTCCTGGCAACCGCAATATCTCCCCGATATCCTTGTACTGCTAGTTCGATACAGAGTGATGAGATGAGATCTGCATGACCATCAGGGATGCTGACATAGAAAAACCGTTCTTTTGCAGCCTGGATATTTTTTTTCAGATCATCCGTTTCCTCTTGACATCCTAGGATGAAGGCATCAGGAGAATGTTCAAAATTGAGAGATTTTCGGATTATTTCTGCCCTCATTTCTATATCGGTAATCAGATCAGTCCTGATACAGAGATCAAACCGGTCCATCTGGCCAGAAGATAATTCTCCTTCCGCAGGATCCATACTTGCCAGAAAGGTAAACCGGGTTGAAATCATCCGGGAGAGCCCTTCCCGCTCCAGCAGGTAATGACCGGTTTCAGATGTCGTGAGAATACTCTGGATGACTCCTTCATCCATCAGGTTGATATCATCTGCATACAGGATCTGATTATTTCCTTCCTGCAGGATTCCCGGATGGACCTGTATAATACCACTGGTAATCGCTTTTTCCAAATTAATCGTTCCTAAAAGCCGATCATGGGTTACATTCTGGGGAATCGTGATCACCTTTTTCCCATCCGTCAGAGTCTCAACCGACCGTACAAGGGTGGACTTGGCAGTTCCCGGATTTCCCAGAATGAGAATGCTGCGGATATCATCACAAACAAGAGCACATAACAGTGCTTTTTTTGCATGTTCCTGCCCGGTTATTCCGGTAAAAGGGAAAAGATGATTCATGAGCCCTGATAACAACACTCAATTATTCCGCGAACGGCAGCGATATCCATTGAACTCTCTTCAAATGGCCTTCTTCTCATCCGGTGGGGAAGTGAAAGTCCTGCAGCCTTTATGACATCGTTACTACTCACTTCCTTTCTTCCGTCAAGTGCAGCAAAAGCCAGGGCTGTTTTTACCAGGGTAATATCCGACCGGTGTCCGTCAACACCCAGGGAGAGTGCGATTTTTACCGCAGTATTAATCAGAAGGTCATCGGGTCGTAATTCAGCGATAATCTGCTTGGCCTTGAGGATATGATCACGGATTACCTGTTGTTCTGCCTGAAAGGAACTGCAAAAGGCAACCGGATCCCGTTCAAAATCTAGCCTGCGTTTTACAATCTCTGATCGCTCCCTGCTATCCTTCTCCCCTTCCACATCCACCACCAGCCCAAACCGGTCAAGAAGCTGGGGACGAAGATCTCCCTCTTCAGGATTCATTGTCCCGACAAGCAGGAACCGTGCAGGGTGTGAATATGAAATTCCTTCACGCTCAACAAAATTTACGCCCATTGCTGCTGCATCAAGCAGGAGATCAACGATATGATCATCAAGAAGGTTCACTTCATCCACATAGAGGATATTGCCGTTTGCCATCGCAAGTACGCCTGGTTCAAATTTTTTCATACCTTTGGTAATGGCATGCTCAATATCAAGAGTTCCAGCTACCCTATCTTCAGTCGCACAAAGAGGAAGTTCCACAACCCGCATACGAGTATATTCAGAAACAGGTATCTCACCTGCAGCGATCTTTTCCCTGCATGATTCACACAGATTCCTGGGATCCTCAATCTCACAGCGAAATATACATCCCTTCATCACTTCCCGTTCAGGAAGAAGATCAGCAGCGGCCCTGACCGTGGTTGATTTCGCTGTCCCTTTCTCCCCCCGAATAAGAACTCCTCCAATGGACGGATAGATGATATTTGCAAGCAGTGCATCTTTCATATCCTGTTGTCCGACAATGGCAGAAAAGGGATACACTATCATCTCATCTGTCATGATTTATTTCCCGAAAAACCGCATTTCACGCACCATGCAGAGATACGTATCCAGTTCTCAATGATACTATTTCTCTCATCAATAATGGAGTAAAAATCCGGATTTTTCTGAGTATTGACCACAGCGGGGAGGGTCTTCATCATCGAAAGGGCAGCACTTTTCCCAGCGAGTTCAGGAATAAGACCCCAGCTCATTTCATCCACGATATGGAGGAGGGAAGAGACCATTGCTACAACAGCGGGGGTTTTAGAAAAGTCCCGAAGATTCCGGATAAATTGATCTCTCTTATTCTCACCCTCAAGGGAAGCAGCAACCTCCCAGTATTTCTTCTCATCAACCCCAAACCGGTCAAGTCTAACCAGCATATCCCTCTGCGAATCCGGAGTCAGGTTAGTCTGTTTTGCCAGTGCTTCGGTCGTTGCATCAATGACACACCTGGCAACCAGCTCACCCAGTTTGGAATGTTTCCCGGCCCAGGTGATCACATGAGGACTTTCCAGGTTGGAGATAACACATATCTGGTCTGTCCCTGAACCAGTTGCAATGCCGGTAGAGTATTTACTCGGTGCCATTAACTGCTGAATTGCAACGGTTTTTGCTTCAGTAGCAGTCATGATTACACGAGTGAGAGTATGTGCCGGAAGGCAGCAGTTGATAAGAATGATGGTATTGATGGTCCCACCAACATAGACCGTTTGTCCTTCTTCCTCATGCCATGAGGCAGGATCACCTGCCCTCCCTCCGTTTACCTCAATTCCTGCCGTTACTATAGCCGTCACTTCCAGGTTCCGGAACGAACGAGTCGAAATTGCCGCATTCTTCATCTTTGCTGCGGTCATCATGGCTGCAGTAGTATCAGGATCAAAACCAAGCCGCCGGGAATGGATCCCAATATATGCCTCTACACTTCCTCCCTCAAGG
>CAZEWE010000047.1:0-17272 GCA_964515765.1 uncultured Methanospirillum sp.
TATCAGGGGTGATAATTACGCACGTCGTCGGTCCTCTCTACTCACGGGGCAGAGAGGTTAAAGATCTTGAGGCCTATCATATCATTGGGTTTGAAGGAATGGCAGAGAGTGTCCGTCAGTCACCGGTATTTGGGAGGAGGATGCGGTTTCTCCCTGCGTATTGTATGATGAATCTTTCCCATACCGGCGTTGTGAACCAGTTATTCTCGCGAAAAGAAGGACTGCAGGTACGGGTGGAGGATATCAGGCTCCTATGAGACCAATCGATGAGATCCGGACTGCCCTTGCTGATGGTTCTGCAGTTATCCTGACCGCATCGGAGTTAAAGAAAAGAATTGCACAAGGTGATACCGTCTCTGATGTTGATGTGGTCACCTGTGGGACCTGTGGAGTTATGTCTGGCACCTATGCGGTCCTTTCTGTCCCGGTTGCTCCTCCCGGCACGTTTTCACGTGCTGATACGATCTCCCTGCAGGGAGTGCCTGCAATTCCTGGTCCCTGCCCGAATGAACGACTGGGTCTTGTGGATCTCATGGTATTCGGGACAGCCCATGCAGATGACCGGTATGGCGGGGGACATCTGATCCATGACCTCATTGCTGGTAAGGAGATCCATGTCGCAGTTACCTCGGCCGGAAAGGACTATGAGGCTGATGTAACCCTTTCTGACCTCCCGTTTGCCCGGTTATTCTCAACCCGGAGTGCGTTTAAGAACTACTCTGCAATCATCAATCGTGCCGGCGAACCTGAAAAGACGATATTTTCTGCCCTGCCTCTTCAGGGCACCAGTACACAGGCTACTGTCTCCGGATGCGGGGAGATAAACCCGGTGGAAAATGATCCAACCCTCCGGTTCCTCTCTTCTGGTGTTCCAGTGATCGTGAACGGGGCTGGTGGCCGGGTTATTGGAATCGGGACCAGGAGTTCTACTGAGCGGCCCAATCTTTCAGTCCACGCCGACCTGAAGGAGATGGATGCACAGTTTTGTGGCGGTTTTATCACCGCTGCAGGCCCTGAGTGCATCACCAGTATCGGAACTGCTATTCCGGTTGTTGACAAGGATGTCCTCACTTCCCTTTCTGTCCGTGATTGTGATATTCCAATGCCGGTTGTGGATATCAGTGACCGCCAGCCGGTTGGGACTGCCTCGTATGATCAGGTCTGGACTGGCACTGCAACACGGGTCTTGTATCATCCACAGCGATGTCTTCATTGTTCTCCCTGTGATGCCAGAACCTCGTGTCCGGTTGATGCAATCCGGGAAGACGGGACGATCAATCAGATACAGTGTTTTGTCTGTGGAACCTGTGTGCAGATCTGTAAAGAATCAGCGTATGAGGGGAATTTTGGTTCCATCAGGAGCGATAGAGATGGATCTGGCATTCCGATTGTCCTCCGGCAGTCTGACCGGAGAAGAGCAGAGATACTCTGCAGGAAAGTGCGGGATATGCTGGTCAGGGGTGAATTTCAGATATGACCGGATATACGCTCACCTGCCCGGTATGTAATAAGGAATTTTCCGATTCCTATACGCTCACCTGTCCGGATGGGTGTCAGGGACTTATTCGGGCAAAATATTCAGTACGTCAGATAACGCTCCATGATGCGCCGGGTGTTTTCAAATATATGGACTGGCTTCCGGTCATCAGTTCACTCCCGACCAGGGCTGAGCCGGTCTGTTTCAAAAGTGAGGGTCTTGCTCGTGCTTTGGGCCTTTCAGATCTCTGGATTGTCTTCTCCGGGTACTGGCCTGAAGTGGGTGCCTTTGCCGTGAGCGGTTCGTTTAAGGAGTTTGAAGCCTTCCCGACGATGCAGCGGATATCCGAGCGGACGAAGGGAATCATCCAGGTATCCTCTGCCGGAAATACCGGCCGGGCCTTTGCAGAGGTGTCAGCCCAGACTGGTCAGCCGGTCATCATCGTCGTTCCTGAATCAGCACGGGACCGGATATTCACGACCTTACCAGCACATGATATCCTGCTGATTACCATCTCCGGTGATTATACCGACGCCATCAGTCTGGGAAACCGGATCTGCACACTCCCTGGTGTTTTCCCGGAAGGAGGGGCTAAAAATGTTGCCAGACGTGATGGCATGGGCACCGTCATGCTGGCTGGAACCCTTGCGATGGGAACACTTCCTGACTGGTACCTACAGGCTGTCGGGAGCGGAACCGGGGGAATTGCAGCATACGAAGCATCGCTCCGGCTTATTGCAGATGGCCGGTTCGGGACTAAAATGCCCCGCCTCCTTCTCTTCCAGAACGAGCCATTCATCCCGATGGTCAGGGCCTGGCAGGAGGGAAGACGGGAGATCAGAGATGAAGATATGCCTGATGCAGAAAATGCAATCTCCCAGGTGTATTCAGATGTCCTGACAAACCGGACACCTCCCTATGGAATTGCCGGAGGGGTGTTTGATACCCTCATCGCAACAAACGGGCTCATGGGCGGCGTTTCATCTGCAGATGCACAGGAAGCAGAAAACCTCTTCTCTTCATGTGAAGGAATAGATCCTGATCCTGCAGCTGCGGTTTGTGTAGCAGGCTTAATAAATGCCGTTCGTTCAGGGACAATCAAGCCAGATGAGAAGATCCTTCTCAATATCACCGGGGGTGGATATGCCAGGGGAGCGAAAGATCTTCCCCGGTTTGTGAAGGAACCTGATATCATGATATCAAAAGAGACTCCGTATGAGACGATATCTGCAGCGGTGCAGGAATGGATGGGAAATTATGCATGAACAGACCGTTTCCGGGATATTAAAGAAGGAAGCAATTGAGTATATCATCTCGCTTCCCTGCGATCGAACGAAAGACCTCTGTGAGATCCTAGAGGAAGAGTTCCGGTATATCACCATCTCCAGGGAAGAGGACGGTATTGGGATTCTGTCCGGCCTGTCCCTGATGGGAAAACGGGGTGTATTACAGATGCAGAGCTCCGGCCTTGGGAATTCCCTCAATGCCCTGATGACCCTTCCCTACCTGTACGGGCTTCCCCTGCCAATCCTTGCGAGCTGGAGAGGATATTACCAGGAGAAGATTGCGGCACAGATTCCCTTTAATGAGAAGATCCCGGATCTTCTGAAATTATACAACATTCCCTGCACGATTATCCGTGAACCAGAGGATATTGACCTTATTACATCGGTTATCAGTGATGCCTGGATCGAAAGCAGACCTCATGTTGCTCTTATCTCCCCTCATGTCTGGGAGGGAGAGGAAGAATTACCATCCTGCATGGCACCAGTCCGGAACCGATCCGTCCATCTCTCATATCAGGGAACATTTTCAGAGCCGGTTATGCAGCGGGCTGATGCCATCGGAGTGCTTGCGTCGATGATGACCGATGAACTGGTCGTCTCAAATATCGGTGTTCCGTCAAAGGAACTCTACCATGCACGGGACAATCCGGCCAACTTTTACATGCTTGGTTCATATACTCAGGCCAGTCCCCTTGGATTTGGAATTGCTCTTGGAACTGACCGGACCGTGGTTGTTCTTGATGGAGACGGAAGCCTTCTTGGAACAGCTGTTCTCCCGGTCATTGCCGGTGAATCACCGAAAAATCTGATAATCATCGGTCTTGATAACGGGGTTTATGGCAGTACCGGCGATCAGTGTTCACCTGCATATAACACGGTTGATCTTGAACTTCTTGCACAGGCAAGCGGTTTTCAAACGACCTGGAAAGTCCACACTCCTGAAGAACTGAAACAAGTATATGCACAGGCTCTGCAGGGAGGATTATCGTTTATTCATGTGGTCATCAGACCTGGAAACAGCTCTGTCTCCAATATCCCGCTCTCCCCTTCGGAGATAAAAAACCGGTTCTGCTCTGAAGCAGGCCGAAAATAAATTGTTAGACTGAGAATTTTTCAGTCTCAGTATTCAGGTTTTCTGCAACCTTATGGACCTGTGCTATCTGTTCTGATATCTGGTCAATTGCAGCTGCTGCTTCTTCACTTGCTGCAGCCGATGCGACAGCATCCTTGGCGGTTCCTGAAACAAGGGTATTTACCTCATTAATGGATGCCGTAATCTCCTGAACCGCTGCTGCCTGCTGTTCTGCTGCTTTTGCAACGTTATCCATTTGAAGGCTGACGGTATTTACAGAGTCGATGATCTGGTTGAATACTTCAAGGGTCTCGTTCAGGGCTCGTCCTCCTTCCCTGACGACAAGGACACTCTTATCCATGGTATCTGATGCAGCCTGCGTCTTTTTTGTCAGGCCTTCGATCATCTCAGAGATATTCTCCGCTGACTGCCTGGACTCCAGTGCCAGGGATTTCACTTCGCTTGCAACAACGGCAAATCCCCGTCCAGCCTCGCCTGCCCGTGCCGCTTCAATTGCTGCGTTTAATGCGAGCAGATTTGTCTGGGATGCAATATCTGATATAACCAGTGAAATCTTACTGATTTTCCCCATCTCCTCCATGATCTCATGGACAAGACCGGTAACAACATCAGTCGAACTCGTGATCTCCTTCATCCCCTGCTCAGCCTCCTGGGCAAGAGACGATCCCTTTTTGGACAGGGTGTTAGTATCGGAAGAGATCTGGTTTACTTCACTCGTCCGGCCTGACACATCTGATACATTGACCGCAAGATCCTCCATCGCTCTCAGAATCTGGGAGAGTCCGTCACCACCCTGTTCTGCCTTCATACTCACATTCTGGGCGATCTCAGCAAGAAGTGAAGAGCCGGATGACATATCCTGAATACTGGCTGATGCCTGGGATGTTGCCTTATTGAGGACTTCTATCTGGCTGGTAATGATTGAAATCGCATCAGAAACATGGTGGCCGACATCATCAAGGGCCTGCTGAAATGCCTTCCATTCCCCTGAATATCTGATACCGGTATTCATCCGTCTTGTAAAGTCATACCCTGCATAGCCGTTTGAGACCTCCATTGCCTCATGAACCGGGATTACAACGGAGTCGAGGGTTTTATTGATCCCTTCGATGATGGTCCTGAAATCACCCTTGTGCTTTGATGGATCTGCCCGCACCATCAGTTTTCCTTCAGATCCTGACGTTACCAGCATATCAACATCAGAAATCACACTCCGGATATTATCCCGCATTCTGACAAGCGGTCCATGAATCTGGTCCTTATCTGATGCCTGCATGATCTCTGCGGTCATGTCCCCGTCTGATATCCGGGTGACATAGATGATCAGACCATTCAGCCAGTCATGGACTGCATTTATTGCATCTTTTATCTTGGCATGGTCACCAACACAGTCAATCTCGACCCGCTCACTGAGATCACCTTTCCGTATCTTCTGGAGTATTCGGTTACCGGCACGGATGGGGGTGAGAATTGCATCAAGCATCTCGTTCATTCCCCTGATGGTCGCTGCATACTCACCGGAAAAGAGATCCGGATTCCCCCGGTTTGCTAGATCTCCTCGTTTTGCGGCTTCTGACATCCGGGATATCTCTTCATGGACCTTCTTTGTGATATCTGCTACCCCGTTGACCGCATTCCGGATCTTTTCATGCTCTCCGGAGTATTCCTGCTCAATTCCCCCTGACATATCCCCCTTGGCAATCTTCTGGAGAACCCTGTTCATATCCCTGAATGGATGGAGAATCCCGTCCAGCATGTCATTGATACCGGTGATGAGTTTATACATGTCACCCCGGTATCCTTCTGAAGAGAGCC
The DNA here is from genome assembly GCA_964515765.1 of uncultured Methanospirillum sp. Lineage (GTDB taxonomy): Archaea > Halobacteriota > Methanomicrobia > Methanomicrobiales > Methanospirillaceae > Methanospirillum. Next base: position 5,672 of record CAZEWE010000047.1, read on the forward strand.
TGGCTCTGAGGTTCCCCTTCTTCATCTCCTCTGCAAGCTCAAGAATGTCCTTGATGGCGTGATGCTCGGCGGTATTATCAACAATGGTGAGGATAAGATGAGAGGAACCGGAACATTCAGACTGGCGGATTGTTACCTTTCCGGATATTTCTGACTTATCGAGCCGGGTAAATACCCACTCAAACCGAGTGTTTTTTCCCTTTTTGACTGAGCTTAAGAGGTTTTGAATGACGACAGCTGAAGATGATCCGTCCGGCTGGGTGGTTGGTGATATATCTGAGAGAAACTTACCTGTGAGATCTTCAGATTGGCGCGCTTTAAGCAGACGGACTGCCGCTGCATTACCAAAAATTATTCGGTTCTCTGCCATGACCAGAAGAGCGGTCGGGATATCGTTCAGAATCATCTGACAATCCTGATTCTGATACCCGGACAGAGAAGTATTCAGGTTTGATGAATCCGCCATAGTTATCAGTTTTTCCCCCATTTCAGAAATAGTATGATTGAATTGGTGGATAACGAGAAAAAGGTAATGAAGTGATCAGCTTTTGAGGGCTGCCTCAAGTCTCTGGTTTACCGCGTCCCATCTGACGATATTCCAGAAGTTCTCAACAAACTTTGCCCGGTCATTCATATAATCCAGGTAATATGCATGCTCCCAGACATCAAGGACCATCAGAATGCGAAATCCGGGATACACATGAACATTATGCTTTTCCACCTGCATGAGGAGCAGCCGCTGTGTTCCAAGGCAGACAGATAGGACTGCCCATCCTGATCCCTCTACCGAGGAAGCTGCCTGGGTGAATTCCTTCTTGAACCGGTCAAAAGATCCAAAGTCCCGGTTTATCCAGTCTGCCAGGGTTCCTGCAGGAGCACCGCCGCCTCCTTTTCCTGCAGGAGCAAGGTTCTCCCAGAACAGGGTGTGAAGCCGGTGTCCCCCGATATGAAATGAGAGTTCCTTGAGCAGGGCTTTCTGATCCAGATCAGATCCCTCACTTCGTGCTTTCTCCATCTTTTCAAAGATGGTATTCGCACCGGTGACATAGGCCTGGTGATGCTTCTGGTGATGCAGGGTCAGTTGTTTCTCTGAGATAAAGGGTACAAGAGCTCCATACTCAAAGGAAAGGGCTGGCAATGCATACTTTTTTGAATCATCCATGAGCTTTCTCCTGATTGTGGAATGGTCTGCAACAGTACTTAAGATCATCGGATTGCATCTCACATGGCAGGGCATACATGGGTTCCACGCATATACGATGTATGGATATCTATGATGTCAGAATTCCTCATATGAAGGTTGCAGATAACAGCCTGCTTGCAGAGTTCTTTCATCCACTCAGAATTGGAAAGGATATGCAGTGCCGGTACAGTATTGCCCATGCACGAGTCCCGGTTGGGGTGAAAACCCTTCCCCACCGGCTCACCCGGTCTTCAGAAGCATACTACATCCTATCCGGTTCAGGAATGATGCATATCGGGGATGAGCACAAAGAGGTTGGTGAGGGGCAGCTTGTGTTCATTCCCCCGGGAAAGACCCAGTGGATTGAAAATACCGGCACTATTGACCTTCTCTTTCTGGCGATCTGTGATCCGCTCTGGAGAGAAGAGGATGAAATAATTGGTGAGTCTCCCCCAATAGCTCCGGTTTCGGACGATCCCTTTATGGGGGCTGCAATTCAGGAAGCAGAAAAGGGGAGAGAGGAAGGCGGTATTCCCATCGGTTCAATCCTGGTCCGGGATGGGATCATCATCGGAAGAGGCCATAACCGGCGAGTGCAGAACGGAGATCCGATGGTTCATGCAGAGATTGATTGTCTGCAAAATGCCGGGCGTATTGGCTCCTATTATGACTGTACCCTCTATTCAACCCTGATGCCCTGTTTCCTCTGTGCCGGGGCCGTTGTGCAGTTTCAGATTCCCTGTGTCATTGTCGGTGAATCACGGACCTTTCCAGGGGCACGTGAATTTATGGAGGCTCACGGGGTGAGGGTCATTGATTATGACCTTGAGCGGTGCCGGATGATGATGGAGACCTTTATTCGCGAAAAGCCGGAACTCTGGAATGAGGATATCGGAGTGCTGTAACCGGACCAGAAAATCAAATTCGATGTTTTCATATAACCAATCAGGTAAGGTAAAAGTATCATGGCCGGGAAGATCAAAAAGCTCATAGAATCCCTGATCGAGCAGAGATCTCAGGGGAGTGCATCAATTGCCACCACAACGCGGACAAAACTTCTTTTGAAGGGCATAGATGCGAAAAAGTATACAGAACAGTCAGATGATGATCCAGCAGTCATCAACACCATCATGCAGGTTGCGAATGAGATGGGAATCAGTTTAAAGGTATAAAATATGTCAGTACAAGTCGCACAGTCACAACATCCGGACCCCTATGCCGCTGCCGATGAACTTCGAACAACCCTGGGAGAGTTAAAGCCAGTACTGGTTCTTTTCTTTGCCTCTTCATCCTATGGTCCGGACGGGATAAGCGCAGCGATGAAGAATGCCTTCCCGGATTCCACCGTTATTGGCTGCTCTACGGCAGGAGAGATCATCTCAGGCTCTATGCTGAATAATTCAGTCGTTGCCATGGCAATGGATGCAGACACGATACAGAATGTTCATGCTGATACGATAACACTCAAATCACCGGACTTTGCCGATGAAACCCTCACCCGTCTGGCCAAAGCAGCCGGTAATACCCCGATATCCCTTGACCCTGCACGATATGTCGGGCTAATCCTCTTTGATGGTCTTTCAGGAGCAGAGGAATCGACCATGGAGCGGATCGGAGACCTCACCAACATTCAGGTGATTGGAGGTTCTGCCGGGGATGATCTCGCCTTCTCCGCCACTTATGTCTACCTGAATGGCAAGGCCTATTCAAATACTGCCGTGTTCGCAATTCTTGAGCCGAAAAAGAAGTTTGACATCATTAAAACCCAGTCTTTCTGCTCGCTCGGGAAAAAACTGACTCCGACAAAGGTGGATCCTGCATCCCGGAAGGTGATTGAGTTTAATGGAAAGCCGGCTGCTGTCGCATATGCCGAAGCAATCGGGGTCTCCTGCTCTGATGCAGCGTCGCATTTCATGAAAAATCCGGTTGGTCTGATGGCAGGAGATGAACCCTTTGTCCGCAGTCCACAACGGATAGAAGGAGATGCCGTATTCTTTTACTGCCAGGTCAGGGAAGGGGTGGACCTTGATGTCCTCTCTTCAACTGACATCATCGCTGACACAAAAAAGATACTTGACGAGAAGAACAAGGCAACTCCAATAGAGGCTCTCATTAACTTCAACTGCATCCTCCGGACTCTGGAGCTGAAACAGGAAGGAAATGACGCAACCTATGGAGAGCTCTTTTCTGATATCCCGACTGTCGGGTTTTCAACATATGGAGAAGAGTATATCGGCCATATTAATCAGACCGCTACTATGCTCGCATTTCTAAAATAAAAATTATTTTTCATTATTTTTTTGCAGATACAACTTCTGACACCGATGCAGCATATGGGTACAGCCCCTTGAACCTGACCTGAAGATCTTCAGGGGGTGATGCTGCCGGTCTGAAGAATGCATAGGATCCATCACGTTCGGTCCTTACTACCTTCAGGTACTGAAACTTTCCCGGGGTTGCACCGGCAGCGGTTGATTCAAGTGTTATCCACTTGTTCCCGAGAGGCTCCCCACTGCTTGAAATGAGTGTGCCGGTAATGTAAAACGGCTGTCCTACCTGCGGGGTTGCCGGGTCCAGGGCGATTGAGATCATCGTTGGTATTCTCTCTTCCTGTGACATAGCACTGGCTCCTCCGGCCAGCATTAAAAGCAGGGAGATCCCAAGGAATATTCCAAGTCCCCGTGAAATCTGCGGTACACGATTCGATTTCATGCACATTGATCTATCCTTTCAGGTCATCAGGTTGCCTGTCTCCATAGGAAATGATGGGGTGGTTCACTACCTTGTGATGATGGTCATATTAGTGGTTCAAATAATAACATTTAGATGATCATCTGGTGCATATATCATGAGGTTCTGCACCGGCCCGGAAATGCATCGACAGCCGGTCAGATGGATAGTATGGAACATATTGATGAGAAAAGCAGAAATAACATTTTTCTGGTAGATGATACGGCGAATCCGGCACCCCTCGGCCTGTGTGCATTCGGGATGACAACGATCCTGCTCAGTCTTCATAATGCAGGCATTACTGCGGTTGGAAGTCCAATCCTTTCAATGGCCATATTCTATGGTGGTATCGCACAGGTTATCGCCGGAATTCTTGAGTGGAAAAAGAATAATACCTTTGGAATGGTCACTTTCGGAAGCTTTGGCTTTTTCTGGATATCATTTGCTTTTATCCTTCTGCTCCCCAAGATGGGACTGATTGGTGCACCGACAAATCCTGAACTGGCAGCATTTCTTGGTGTCTGGGGACTGTTCGCTCTTGGATTATTTGTCTGTTCATTCAGGATGCACCGGGTATTACAGGTGACTCTGTTCTTCGTTGTAGTATTAGTGGCCCTTCTGGTTGCCGGAGAGCTGACCGGAATCTCCATGTTGGTGACCCTTGGTGGTGGAGCAGGACTGATTGCAGGTCTTCTTGCACTCTACATCGGGATGGGACAGGTCATCAACGAGGTATATGGAAGAAAGATCTTCCCGGTGTAATCACTCCACCTTTTTTGTTATTCGCCACCGGAACGAAAAAAAGAGATTTAATAAACCGGTGAATAGTCCGTTCTTCGCTCAACAAGATCTCTTCCAAGGTCCTCTGATATATACTGCATATCTGAAGGGTCAAGGTATTCACCAGCCTTTGCACCGGCTGATGATGATATACTCTCTTCATATAAGGTGCCCCCGATATCATTCGCACCTGACATGAGTCCTATCTGCACCATTTTCAGCCCGAGCTTTACCCATGATACCTGGATGTTGGTGAAATTATCCAGGAAGAGTCGTGAGACCGCAATCATGAGCATATCCTCTCTTCCGGTCGCTCCAGGACGTGCGATACCCTTCTTGTAAATGGGAGTCCCGGGATGGATGAATGACAACGGAACAAACTCCGTAAATCCCCTGGTCTCATCCTGAATATCACGTAATATGGAGAGATGTTCTACCTGATCTGAAACTGAATCACAATGCCCGTACATGATAGTCGCTGTTGACCGAAGCCCGGAGTTATGTGACTCTTTTATTATCCGTACCCATTCATCGGTTGATATTTTCTCAGGACAGATGACCTCACGAATCTCATCAACAAGGATCTCAGCTGCAGTTCCACATAATGTCCCGACACCCGCATCCCTGAATGCTTCAAGTACTTCCTTTGTAGAGCACCCGGATCTTCTCGCAGCATATGCAACTTCCATCGGATTTGAGGCATGGATATGAACCCCCGGGGCATTCTCCCTGATTGCCTGGTATATAGAGAGATATGAGTTCAGATCATATTCCGGATGCAGCCCGCTCACGGTACAGATCTCGGTTACACCACGGGATGCCGCCAGTGATGCTTTTTCCCCGACATCCTCCGGTGTCAGCTCATAGGCCTTTGGATCGCCTGGTTTACAGGAGAATCCACAAAATCCACAAGTATTTACACATAGATTCGAGCAGTTGATGTTCTGGTTTTTCACCCAGGTTATCGCATTGCCACATTTCTTCTCCCGGAGAGCATCAGCAGCTGCAGCGATGAGAAAAGATGAACGATCCCGGATTTTAAACAGATTTACTGCTTCAGCCTTAGTCAGACGATGACCCTCACCGACATCATCGAGCAGGATCTTCAGTTCATGGAGGTTCTGAGTCATGGTTCTTATGTTAGAGTATCATGGTGCAAAACCATGAATGTTTACCCTCATTACGGTGCAGACTCCCATCATCCCGGGAATGAAGAAACATTGATGATATGCGTTATTGCACATACTTTCTTCTGGTAGAAAAACAATACATCAATTATTATTATCCGGAGTGGGTTTGATTAGTACTATAGACGATGAACAGGAAGAGGAAGTAATTACATCCGAAAGGTCGGGGCCGGAAGATGAAGTTATCAGGGTCCGTCTACCTAAAAAATCCAATAGCGAACAGTTTGCAATTGCTGAGCTGATGATGGGTGCAAATCACATCAGGGTCCGGTGCTCTGATGGGGTTACCCGTCTTGGCAGAATCAAAGGAAAGATGAAAAAACGAGCCTGGATACGGGAGGGTGATATCATTATCATCGTGCCCTGGAGTTTCCAGGATGACAAGTGCGACATAACCTACCGGTATACCCCGCCCCAGCGGGACTGGCTCCGTCGGAATAATTACCTGTAATTATCCGATAATCCTGATCTTTTCATCCAATTCTTTTTTAAATACCCTGAATTGATGAACCCAGCTGTGTTCTCCTCTTTGCGCCGATATTCCATTATTCCCCAGTGGCCCACCCCTGGTCTGACCGGAACATGTGAATTATCTATAGGTTTATTTGAACATGATACCCTTATTGAAGGCAATTTCTTAACCCGCCATAAGAACGGGGGGGTTAAATCATCATCAGGTGCAGTGCAAAATCTTTTACTTATAACCGTTCATCCATAACATGATGATTTCAGTCCTCTGTGTGGACGATGAGCCCAATATGCTCTATTTATCAAAGACATTTCTCGAGAAAACCGGGGAGTTTGTCGTTGATACGGCGTCATCTGCACAAGAGGCACTCACGCGCTTACAACAAAACGGGTATGATATCATCGTCTCTGATTATATCATGCCGGTATCATCTGGTCTGGAATTCCTGCGCACCCTCAGAAAACAGGGGAATCATATTCCTTTCATCCTGGTTTCCTGCCGTGGTCAGGAGATGGAGATTGTAGAGGCAATTAATGACGGATTATCCGGATATCTAACGAAGGAAGGAGATCCTGCCTATAATTTTGCCATGCTTTCCCACCGGATCAACCAGGTTGTGTCCCTGAAGAGATCTGAAGAAGGATGGAAGGAGAGTGAAGAGAGGTTTCGTTTTTTATATACTCACATGGCCGAAGGGGTCGCTCTCTTCACGCTCATCCGGGATGAGAACGGGAAACCGGTGGATTTCAGGTTTGAAGATGTAAACCTCCGGTATGAGGAGATATTTCGGTATACTGTCGATATGGTCAGGGGGAAGTGTATCTCTGATATTATCGGGTATGTCCCCTGTCTTGAAGAGTGCAGATCGGTAGTTGACACAAAAACCCCCATATCTTTTGAAAAATTCCTCGCGAGCCCCTCAAAACATTTTTCCATATCGGTCTCTCCCTGGCTTGAAGATGGATTTGCGATGATTTTTTCCGATATCACAAGGAGGGTCGAGGCAGAAGAACAGCTGAGAGAGACGAGTGAATATCTCCAGAAACTCATCACCCATGCCGGGACACCCATCATCGTCTGGGATATAGAAGGGAACATCACCCAGATAAATCAGGCATTTGAGGATCTCACCAAATATACCCAGGATGAATTGATAGGTAAGACCATCCGGTGCATTCTGCCCGAACATGAGACCGACCGGCTCTTCTCATTCATCCATCTTACCACCCTTGGTATGCATCTTGAATCAACCGAGATACCGGTCAGGATCAAAACTGGTGAAATCAGGGTACTGAAGTGGAATTCTGCAAATATCAAGGATAATCATGGATCACTCCGGGCAACCATCGCCCTTGGAGTTGATATCACCAGGCAGAAAGAGCTGGAAGATGAGAATGCAACCGCAGTCTTCCAGCTCAAAAGAAACCTTGCCGAGCTTGCAATCCTCAACGACGGGATCAGAAATCCTCTTGCAGTGATCCTTGCCTGTTCAGAGTTTCAGGATGAGACATCCTATCCCCGCATAACGCACCAGGTCTGGGAGATTGACAAGATGATCGATCAGCTGGACAGCCGGTGGATAGAATCAGAAAAGATCCTGAAGTTTCTTGAAAAACATTACCGTATCGGGTATTCAGAAAAATCAGGCAAACATTCAGACAGTTCAGATCCTGATCCGGTATCAGGGTAAGGATTTCTCCCTCTTTTGTGATGTACATCGAACCTTTAATCATCGTATACGCGAGATCTTCCATCAGATATGATCTCTGTGCTTTTTGTTGATGATGAACCGGTCCTGGTAGATATCGGACGTCTGTTTCTTAAACGGGCAGGAGATTTTTCGGTAACCGGGGTTCTGTCAGGGCAGGAGGCGGTCACTCTTCTGAAGGAAAACACATACGATGTGATCATCTCCGATTACCAGATGCCGGGAATGAATGGCATAGATCTCCTCCGTTTTGTCAGAAAACAATGTGGTGATATCCCCTTTATTCTCTTTACCGGACGCGGCGATGAGGCGATTGCCGGAGATGCGGTCAACACCGGAGTTGACTTTTACGTCCAGAAAGGGGGCGATCCAAAGCTGCAGTTTGCAGATATTGCCCATAAGATTGAGACTGCGGTGGAGCGAAGACGGGCTCTTCAGGCAATAAAAGCATCCGAGCAGCGGTTTTATGATATCATCAATTTTCTCCCGGATGCAACCTTTGCCATCAATACCGAAGGGATCATCATCGCATGGAACCGGGAGATAGAGCGGATCACCAATACCCGTGCTGAAGACATGATCGGGAGGGGAGCATATGCTCATGCAGTCCCGTTCTACGGGTCACGTCGGCCGATGATCATTGATCTGCTCCTTCGTCCTGATCCGGGGGTTGAAATGTCCTATCCGTCACTTCGCCGGGAGGATACCATCATCACCGCAGATGGTACGCTCCATATCGCCGGAAGGAAACACTTCTTCCTGGCGAGAGCTTCGTTCCTGTACGATCAGCACGGGAAAAAAGCAGGAGCAATCGAGAGTCTCAGGGATATTACCCCTCAGAAGGAGTCGGAGGAGAAGCTGGTCAGAGTTATCCAGCATCTGCCACTTGGTCTGCAGATATTCAGAATTGAGGCGGATGGACGACTGGTCTGTCATGGGGGGAATCCGGCTGCTGAAGAGATGACTGGTATAGGCGGGAGATGTGCACCGGGAAGACCGATAGAAGAGGTGTTTCCGGATAACGAAGGCCAGCAGATCTGCACCATCTGCAGAAAGATTGCCATGGAGGGCGGGCGTGACTCTGTGGATAATGTCCCTCTTTCAACCGACGGCTGTGTGAAACGATATAACATCAGGATGTTTCAGACCGACCCTGGGGAAGTCGCTGTGCTCTACGTCTGATCTGCATGAACGGGTGAGGAAAGTGATTATAGGTACCTGAAACATACGAGATACATAATGGGCCAGTCAAGAAAATATGAGTTCAAATGGGAGCTTTTAGGGGATATAGAGAAAGGCAGGCCGAACCTTGGGAACACTACCAGGCTTGAGGTATACCGGCTCATGCAGTATACGCTCCGTGATGTGCTCGAGCAGCGGTATGGTGATGCTGAGGCAGATGCAATATTCAGGGAAGCTGGAAGGCTTTCCGGGAAGGAGTTCTATCATCACCTGCTCTCTGATACTGCTGGAATGCATGATTTCATCAGGAAATTTCAGGAGACCCTTCGGGAGCTGGGTATTGGAATTCTCCGGGTAGAGGAGGCTGATGAGATGAGTGGGACCTTTACTCTCACCGTTGCCGAGGATCTTGACTGCTCCGGTCTTCCTGAACTTGATTATCCGGTCTGCACCTTTGACGAGGGTTTTATCGGAGGCATACTTGAAGAGATGACCGGAAAAGAGTACGAGGTCAGAGAGGTTGACTGTTGGTGCACCGGAGATCGGACCTGCCGGTTTGAGGCCAATGTCCGAAGCCCCTGACAGGTTGTCAATGACAGACACCACCGGCCCGGATGCACTGACGCTTATTGAAGAGATGATTGAGAGAGGGGGGGATATCCCAGAAGATCTCCCCGGTTCTCCTTATGAGCAGGAGAAACTCAAAAATATTCTTGGAAAGATACACGAGATGCATTCTTTTGTCTCCCGTATGTCTGATGGAGATCTGAATACTCCCCTCTCATTCAGAGGGTTTCTCGCCGGCCCCCTGAAGGCTCTCCAGTCATCGCTTCGTCATCTGACCTGGCAGGCAAAGATGATTGCCGAGGGGGATCTCTCCCAGCGGGTTGACTTTCTGGGCGATTTCTCTCTTTCCTTTAACCAGATGGTAGCAAACCTTGCCGACAACCGGGACCAGCTGGTAAGCAGGAAAGAAGAGCTTGAACGATCATATGCTGCCCTTTCCCAGGCAAATAACAAGCTCAATATTCTCTCGTCCATTACACGGCATGATATTCTCAATCATGTGATGGTGATTGTAAACTACTGTTTCCTGCTGAAAGAAGCGATAGCAGATCCGAAGCAGAAGAAGCAACTGGAAGCGATCGAATTTAGTGGGAAGGAGATCCAGCACCTGATCGAGTTTACAAGAAGCTATCAGGATATGGGGGTTCTTGAACCAATGTGGCAGCGTATCCCGGTAATCTTTACAAATCCCACAATATCAGGTCTTGTAAAGGATATCTCCCTGCAGCTTCCAGGCCAGTGTTATGAGATATTTGCCGACCAGATGCTGGTCAAAGTGATGTATAACCTGGTTGAGAACTCGATCCGGCATGGCGGGTCGGTGACAGAGATCCGGGTCTCCTATGCAGAAGAAGAGTCTCTTCTCCGGATCATCTATGAGGATAACGGCTCGGGTATTTCCGAAGATGAGAAAGAGAAGGTCTTCAAACGGGGGTATGGAAAGAACACCGGTCTTGGTCTCTTTCTCATCAGGGAGATCCTCTCCATCACCGATATCACTATCAAAGAGACCGGAACTCCGGGTGAAGGGGTCAGGTTTGAGATGACGGTGCCGGAGAGGTATTTCAGGAGATGTGTATCCTGATCTAATCCTGCCTTATTGCGATAACACCCGGAAAGAAGACCAGGGATGCAGAGTTCATACAGTATCGCATTCCGGTGGGTGGTGGCCCGTCATCAAAGACATGCCCCAGGTGAGCATCACAGAGGGCACAGAGAACCTCTGATCTGACCATTCCAAAACCAGTGTCCTGCCTGGTCCTGATGTTCATGGGTGATACCGGCCTTGAAAAACTTGGCCAGCCGGTTCCAGAATCAAATTTATCCACCGACGAGAAGAGGTCGGTACCACAGCATGCACACCGGTACAGACCGGCTATCTTGGTTGCGTAAAATGCTCCGGTGAACGCTGGCTCTGTTCCCCCTTTTCTGGCAACATCAAAGACGGTTTTGTCCAGTATTCGGTCCCATTCCTCGTCTGTTCTGATAACCCTTTTGAGTTCACGAACGGTTCCAGTGTCGGCATGATAGATGGGGATGAGGTCAGAAGATGGCATACGAAGTAGTAGGGTGATAAAACGGATAAAATGATATTATCTGAAATCCACAGGAGTCGTGTTCATCTGTATGGTAATAGAAATGAACGGGGATTTCAGACCGAATTTCATATCTCCCCTGAAAAATCTCTTGACCATTCTTCTCGTATTAGGAACCATCTCTGCCAGAAATCACTCACAATGCTAACAGATATTTCACGACCGGTATGCATCGAATCGGTATTCCATCATGTTCGATC